>JBBRDL010000036.1:0-29765 GCA_038203965.1 Chitinophagales bacterium
CTAGCCCCTGCTGATAATACACAGGAGAAAATTCAATCGATTTAGTATTTAGATTATCTAAAGGGAATAAAGCAATGTCTTCATGATGACACACATGCCTGGCGCTTTGGCCAAAGGTCATTCCTGCAAGGAGACAAATAATATAGGTGGGAATAATTTTCATGGAGTCCGTTAAAAATATCTAGGATTAACAAATGTGGCAGGCTTTGCAGCTTCACCAAAACAATACATCAACATGACTTCTATGCTGCCATCACTATATCGCTGGAGTTCACTCAACGTGAAATCATAGGCTGCTCCTAAACGAAGGCCTCTGAGTATTTTAGCCGAAGCCATGACATCAACAGATTCAAGTAGCTCGTTTCCCACACCTCCTTTTCTGAAAGTGACACCTACACTATGATCCTCTCTCCAGCGGATACCCAGATTGAGATCAACACTGACTGGAGCTGCATCCGTGTATCGGACCAGTACCTGTGGAACAAAACTCATTTTGTGCGTCAGCCTCAACGCCACCCCTGTCATCAGATAATAGTGTGCTTGCTCTCTGGCCGTAAAAAGATTATTCACTTCAAAATCAATATCAGAATCCATCAGCCTGGGCGAAGAAAGACCCACATAAAAGGCAGGCGTACTGTAATAAATGCCTGCACCTACATTCGCGAGGAACTTGCTATCTGCAATGGCCTCTACACCCTGATCTATACTGATATCCTGTACGGCTCTGACCGAAGGATCACTGTAATCTACGTTGAGAAATCGCGCTGATGCCTGCACGCCCAGACTAAGGGTGCCATTGCCCATCGGAACACGGTAATCATATATCCCATCAAGTGTTGTAGAACTGGATACCCCAATGGATCGGTGCTGTATGTTGAATCCAACACCTAACCGTTGGTTAGAAAGGGGTGCATGAATACTCAACGCCTGCGTTTTTGGTGCACCTACAAATCCAAGCCATTGTTCACGCACGATGGCAGACGCACATACATGATCATGATATCCCGCATACGCCGGATTGATGAGCAACTTGTTGTACATAAACATCGTGTGCAATGGTTGCTGCTGCGCAGCAATATTTCCGTATGCCAGGCATATACAGAAGACCGTAAGACAATAGGCCATTCTTGTTTTATGAAAGAGAAAATGCATAGGATATATAGAACTGATGGAAATTGTTTTCATATCAATCAATTAGCGTTCAAGAATTAAGAAAGTCCTCTTCGGTGTACTACCATCACCGAAATCCATGATATAGAAATACGTACCTACAGGAAGTGGATCTCCCGAAACACGGCCATCCCAGTCGTTCTGATATGGAGATGCTGTATATACAGCACCACCCCACTCATTGAAAATGATGATCTTGTTTTGCGGATAAAGATCCGTTTCAAGGCAAGGGACTATAAGGATATCATTGACACCATCTTCGTTGGGTGTGAATAAAGAAGGGACAAAACAATCATCCTCGTTGCCCACTTTGAGGACGACAATAGATTCGCTGCATTCATCAGGACAATCTGTTGCACAAATGCGATAGACCATCATATCTGTTCCTACAAATCCTACATTTGGCGCATATCTGAATATACCGTTGCCTACATGCAGCGCATTTCCTTTTTGTGGGCTGGAAAATATCGATGCTATAAACGAACCCGAAGGAATAATATCATTTGTCGTGACTGAAAATTCCACCGTCTGACCAAAAGGGACATCGATGGTGTCTGGAAAGGTCTCAGGGGAAAATAAGACTGAAACATTTAAAGAATCCTCACTGTAATCAATACACGAGGCATAGCTCAGTGTCCAGGCTATACTATAGTTGCCGGATGGCAGTCCGATAATATCAGCGTTTGGATCGGTAGGATCGGAGAAGATCACAAGATCATTATCACTGGTCCACAAACCCGTTCCGAGTAAAGGATTTGAACCTTCAAGCATTATTGCCTGTCCCGGACAAAGTGAAATATCAAATCCGGCATCAGCGCCCTGAGCAGGAAATTCATCACCGGTGATGAGGACAGCATTACTTGCTTCTGAGGGGCAACCTTGCAAAGATGTAAATGCGGTTATAGAATTGATACCACCCAGCAGTGTGCCACCGTCAATGATGATACAACTATCCGTACCCGGAGTGCCAATCATTGTAGTACCATTTAAAATCCAAGTGTATGTACCTCCAGGGATAAGCGATGCTGGTTCGATACAAAGTTTGACCGGTACAGGATTGTCAATACAGACAGTACTGATATCTGCGACTATGGCAGGGGATGCTAGGGCAGGCTGAACAAGGATTTCATAAGGATTTGATGGTGGTGAAGGACAACCATCAAGAAAATATATCACCTGGTACGTGCCGGCATCCTGAGGCAGAACAGGGAAGATGACTGGTTGATTTTCGTTGCTTTCAAAACCATTAGACGAGATCCATTGAAAGGTTACACCCGGAGGTCCATTCGCTATAAGCACCAGGCTATCGCCTTCGCACACCAGTGGCGGACTCAGGATACTAGGAGCAAACAAAGGTCCTTTAACTTGTATAGCAATTATAGTAGAAGCTGAAGTACATCCATCCAACGTAACATCCACTGTATAAACTCCCGTCCAGGCAGGCGTGGCGTCTGGTATGACCAGCGTACCAGGATTAGTGATGACGACAGTGGTATCTGATGACGACCAGGCATACATCCCGCCATCAAGCGGCGTATCAATAAAGAGAAAAACGCTATCTCCAAAACAATATTCATTATCACCTGTGATCACCGGTGCCAGAGGACTGTCTTCAACATCTATTGTAATGGTGGCCGGTTCAGATGAGCACGTTCCATTGACAATGACAAGCGTATATAAACCATTAGCCGCAGATGTAGCGCTGTCGATAACTATGGAAGAATCCTGAACCTCAAATCCTGCCGGTCCTTCCCAGTTATACATAAAGGAACCTGAAAAACCAGGTTGCGTTTCTGCAAGAATCGTGATGGCCTCAGTCCCTGTCACGCAGTTGTCAGCATCTGTCACCAAGAAAGTGATCTCAGGAAGCAGGTCTACAGATACATCCGTTGAATCTTGTGCTGTGCATCCTGTGGCTGTAGTGAGCGAAGCATAGTACCTACCCGCTACAGCCACCGTCGTTGGAGTGGATTCAGCAGACGTAAAACCTCCGGGACCCGACCAAATATAATCTCCGGCAAGAAAAGGATTTATCGAAAGCATGATAGAATCACCTTCGCAAACCTGAGGGGTAGTTACTATTTCTATCTGGATCGCAGTATCAATACTCACCAGGAAAGCATCGGAAGTATCTGAAGGACATCCATTTTCAAATGCGATCACGACCCATCCACCGGAATGACTCATATCGGCATCTACAATCACCAGTGTATCATTGTCTGAAATGATAGAATTCCCCTGCGGATCAATCCACTCAAAATTTTCCAGGGAAGATTGTGCTGTCAGTAAAAACATTCCTCCTTCACAGGCAAGGGTATCTCCGGCGATGACCGGCGTGGCAGGGGAAACTTGCGCAAAAACCTCAAGACTATCAGGTAGTGACGAACAATATGCATTTGAAACGGTCAGGAAATAAACAGCAGATGAATCAATATCACTTGCAGCAATCCCGGGAGGAGCCGGTACAAAAGATTCATATTCTGATGGACCTGTCCATGCATATTGCAGACTATCAATGATTACCTCCGGTGTTAGAAATAATGTATCATCCACACACAATATCAAGGGTACATCACTGATCATTGCCGCAGGAACTGAAACGACCACGATGTCAACAGGCATGCCTGGATCTGATACACAAGAGTCTTGCGAAAGGATAGCATAGACGCTATAGTTGCCTGCTATAGATGGTGTGTATGCTAGCAGAGGTTCATGGGTAGTGCCCAGCAACGTATCGCCTGTGCTGACTACATGGTACCACTGATACAGGACATCACCAGAAAAGTTTTGTGTTGTCAATATGACCTCTTCACCGTTGCATAGCGTATCTTCTGACACGGTGACAGAGGGCGCTGTCAATTCCTGTACGAAAATATTCACCATGCCGGTGGAAATACAACCATTGTCACTTTGAACAGTAAGGATGTATACGCCTGTATCTGTCGTATCCGAATCCGGAATGATAGGGTTTTCCTCCATCGACGAATATCCATTTGGTCCAGACCATGTATAGGTGTAGATCGTATCAGGTCCTCCCGGAATGTTTGCAAAAAGCCTAAGGGTATCATCACATAATTGACTTTCTGAAAGCGGCATTAAAGGTTGCGTATTGACCACCAGCACACTTTGACATGTACTTGAATTTCCATTATCATCCAATACAGTGATCGTGATGGGAACACTTTGGCCGTTGTTTGAACAATTGACGAAGGGAGGATCATACATGATCGTATCGATTCCACATATATCGGTGGCGCTGACCAATAGTGATGTAGTAGATACATCAATATTTTCTAAACCTGAAGGCAACAAAAGGATGCTATCGGCCTGACAAACCATGTCAGGAGGAAATGTATCTCTCACTTCAAGGTTGTAAAAGCATGTATCCCTGTCTCCGGTCGTGTCTTGTGCAATTAAATATATGCGATGCAATCCAGATGTAAAATCAACCTGCACGGTATCAAGCGCAGAATCAAAAACAAAGGCACCGGGGATCGCCATTCCTTCAATGAAGGCTGACCATGTAATCACTCCTTTCCCGCAGGAACTTGTTATCGTTTCCGGAGGATAGATGTCGACAGTTACCTGACATGATTCAGTAGTTGTATACAAAAGTGTATCTGCAGGGCAAATGACAGTGAGGGCTGCTTCATCAATGATTTCAATAGTGGTCAGACACGTGCCTATGTTTCCATTACAATCTGTGGCTATCCACAATGCCGTATGAATACCAACAGACAGCAGGGTATCAATGGTATTTGTAGAATCTAATGTTAGGGTATCCCCATCATTGATGACCAGTACGAGGGTTACATTTTCCGGAAAACAAACTTCATCATATTCAGGACTGACCAGGGTCACGAGAGCATTACAATTTACAGTATCTGGCTCCACAAAAAGTATAGTAGGACAATTGATAAACAAAGGACCTACGGTATCATTGACGGTGAAGGAAATTTCTTCAATGATGATATTGCCACATTCATCATAGGCGACAAGGTCAGCATCGATAGCCATATCGATACCACACATGACCATGATAGAATCAGGTAGGGGTGTACCTGGCCAGGTAGACGTATCTTCAGGGGTATAAGAATTTCGAAGAGCTATAAAATAATTTGCCTCCGAACATCCATCCTCCACTATGACAGAATCCATCCATTGCTCATATGTCGTCTGTAAATCGAGTAATGATGTGTCGCAAGTGTAGATAAAATTACCTGGTGAATAGATAATCGAAGGTGGAGCATCATCACTGAGATCAAACTCCTGAATGGCCGTGGATGTATTGCCACAGGCATCACTTACCATCCAAGTGCGTATGAGCGTCTGTCCGCACACAGGTCCACTCAGCACATCATTCCATGTTATGATGGGCGAGGGATCACAGTTGTCATTAACATTAAGCAACTCAAGCGTATCGATGCTGCAGAAGGCAACGGTGTCCGTCGGCAGATCGAAAGTTGGTGCAATCGTGTCTAGTCTGAAATACCATTGCTGTGCAGAAGAATTGTTGCCACAGGCATCGGTTGCTGTCCATGTTCTGATGATCAGTTCCGGAAGACCCAGGCATGAGTCTGCGCTAACACTATCTGAAAATGTAATAAGTGGATCAACATCACAACCATCGGTTACGACTGGCGGGGTAGATGGTATTGTATCCTGGCAGGTGAGATGAATAGAATCTTCGGCAATCAAGATGATCGGAGGAATACTATCTATGATAGTAAAAACAGCGGTGTCAGCGACACTGTTCTGACAAATGTCAAAACCAATAAAAATGACTTCAATACCTCCTGCACAATCAAGATTACTTAATTCGGGATATGGTCCAGAGCCCGGAATACCGGTCTGTACCATTCCTGAAGAATCTGTCCAGTTGAATTCCCAGGTCAGGGATCCACAACCATCGCTGGCTTCGGCACCTCCTAAAGTATCAATCCACGATTCTAATTGGAGCTGTGCATTTTCTGAACATGGAAAGTTGATATCCATAGCAGGAGTCACCAGGACAGGAGCAATGGTATCCTGCACACTAAACGAAGCGGAGGGACTTGTAAGGCTGGTGTTTCCGCATTCATCGGTCAAGGTAAACTGAATCGTCACTTCGACACCTTGAAGGCATGCCGTATCCAAGGCAGCAGAAAGAAATTGTATAGCACTGTCTGCTGTTATATTTGCTGTGACGGTTACCGCACTGCACAAATCAGTATACGTAGATGCTCCTGCACTATTGTACCATCCAAGAAAAGCATCTTCCCAGTTACCATTTTCAGAGCAGCCAAAGGCAGTATCCTGAGGCATCGTTTCAAAGATGGGGCGTCCGTTGTCGGTGATACCGAAATAACCTGTTTTGCCATTTACGTTGCCGCACTTGTCCGTATACGTGAATTCAACAGCCAGGTATGCTTTAACATTATTGATCCCCAAACCTCCGATCAATACATTATCAGTGCATCCTGCCTGCAGAGAGTCTTGCCATGCATCAAGCACCTCTTCGAGCGTCAATACATTACCACCAATCCGATAACCGGGGAGTAAATCAGCATCAGCGGTACACAAATCATGTGCGGCACTATGGCCTGCATCACTCAGCCAGTCAAGTAGTGTAGAATCAATACCTGTGGACGTACAACTTAATACCATGGTCGATGGATCCATGGTGATAGCGGGTGCAGTGTCATCAGTCAACATGAAACTGGCAGACGTAGTATCAAAATTATTGCATCCATCACCCGCAATAAACATAACGTCAATAGCGGCATCACATGTGTCTGCTATGGAAGGATTAGGAGGGAACGTGCTCCAGAAAATCGAACTGCAATCATCCGTTGCCATCGCTCCTCCGTGATTGCTGATCCATGTGTTGAACACCATGGCTATATTATTCTGACTGCAATTGCCACTGGCGTCTGTTGCCGGTGTAGTGATGACTGGGGCTACATTGTTAAAGACAGTGAATGTCTTGATGACGGTGCTGATATTATTACAATTGTCTTTGGCGGTAAAGGTGACATCGATTGCTCCGCAAAACGAGGTAATGATTGCAGGGGCAGGTGCATTATCGGTGAGCGACATGATTCCGCAACCATTGTCCGTAGCCATAAAAGCAGCCCGCTGGGCGTTGAGCCAGAGTGTGTACTGTGCCATCGCTGTTGAGCAGGGAGCCATTCCATTCTGGAGATTGTTGGCTATCACAGGTGGTATGTTGTCCTGAGTGACGGTGATCGTCTGGGTAAAAGTGGAAAAATTTCCAAGATCATCATCTGCTACCCATGTGCGTATGACAGTCCCACCTATGCAAAGTTGAGCGTTGTTGTTTTCGGTGTACGTTATTGTCAGATTTGTATTTTCATTTTCACAATTGTCACTTGCTTCTACATTTGCCGGAGGTGGTAGATTGGTGCTACAGGAGATGGTTATATTGGAAGGAAGAGAAAGCGGGTCGAAAACAGGGGGGAGGATATCAATAAAGGATATAGAAAAACCAAAAAGTGCATTATTTCCAAAATTGTCTACAGCCTGGTAGAAGATAGTAACTGTAGTTCCGCCCGGGATCAGGTCACCGATATCATACCCTAAGCTGATGGAGAAAATCTCAAAAGAAACAATCACCCCTCCCGGGATATTGCTGGTGACGGTGGGTGTATTGGGATGGCCCCAGTCAAGTGGGGCTTCACAATCAGGTCCTACCAGAACCTGGGTCGGGCCAGTATAATTGAACGAGAAACCACTACCCTGGCCCCAGACAGCTCCATAGGAGAGTAATATGGCTAAAAAGAAAAGATAACGCATGATACGAAGTTAATATATGTATGTCACATAAAGGGTGAGTATCTGCTAAAAGGTATAGGGAATGGAAGAGGGAGAAAGTTAAAGATAAAAGGAAAGGTTGAAAATGGTATGTATAAACCTGAGTTGTCGGATAGGCGGCAAAAGGGGAATCAGAGATAAATCAAATTTTTTTCTCTAGTGGAGGTCACATTTCAACTTCTTCAGGACACTACTATATTGGATACGGATTGCTTCAATAGCAATACTTCGACATACTGGTGAAAATAGCCCGGGGACTCGCCATGGTTCCCGGGCATGTCGAAGGGCCTACGTGATAAGTGTTGACCAGATCCTTTCGACAAGCTCAGGGACCGATTATCTTCATATCGAACCATAAAGAAAATGAAAGGTTACATGTACATCCTCCGTTGCGCAAATGGAGAATACTATACCGGCAGCACTCGTGACCTTCAGAAAAGAATAGAAGAACATAACGAAGGCATTGCTTGCAATTTCACACATAAACACAAGCCTATCGAATTGATATACACTGAAGAGTTTTCCACCGTGGAAAAAGCCTTTCACCGGGAGAAACAAATTCAAAAATGGAGTAGAAGTAAAAAGGAAGCGCTTATAAGTGGCGACATTGAGCGATTGAAAAGCCTATCCAGAAATCATACTGAATTTGGAAAGGATAAAAAGCGAAGAATCCAACAGGGTCCCTGAGCCTGTCGAAGGTGGTCCCTGAGCTTGTCGAAGGTGGTCCCTGAGCTTGTCGAAGGGCACAAAGCGAAGACCTCTCTCCCGCCGCCCACTTCGCTTCGCGAAGTGGCGGCGTGGAGGAGGGGCCATTTTCCTCCCCTTCGACAAGCTCAGGGACCGAAGTACTTCGAATAGAAAATGCATTGAATAGTATATCATGATCCCCGGAATTGTCGAAAGGGAAAAGCATCGAATAAATCAACCGGGTCCCTGAGCTTGTCGAAGGGGAAAAGCATTGAATAGTATATCATGATCCCTGGAATTGTCGAAAGGGAAAAGCATCGAATAAATCAACCGGGTCCCTGAGCTTGTCGAAGGGCTCCATATTTACCTTTATCAAGGACTAATTTGATAATTATGTAATCTCGTTTTGTGGTGGAGAATCACGCGTCCCATTCCTCCTTCGATCACCGAAGCCTTGGCGAAGGTGATTTCATCCTGCCCACTCTTCTCTATCCAAACTCCTGAACTGTATCGCCTCCGCCAAATGCGGAATCTCAATCGTCTTACTCCCTTCCAGATCAGCAATCGTCCTCGATACTTTCAGGATACGGTCATACGCACGCGCAGACAACTGCAATTTTTTCATCGCTGTTTTCAACAAACTTGTGCCCGCCGCATCTATCAGACATATCTCACGTACAAGATGACTTGGCATCAAGGTATTGCTATGCACGCCCTCCAAATGTGAAAACCTTTCTTCCTGTATCTGTCTCGCACGAATCACCCGTTCACGGATATCGAAACTTTTTTCATATTCGATTTCATTCCGCGACAACTCATCGATCGATACAGGTGTCACCTCCACATGCAAATCAATTCGATCCAGCAGCGGGCCTGATATTTTGTTGAGATATTTTTTGACGACACCCGCACCACATACACATTCTTTTTCGGGATGATTGTAGTAGCCGCAGGGACACGGGTTCATACTGGCAATCAACATAAAATTTGCTGGATAGTCCACCGCTATTTTTGCACGGGATATAGTCACTTTATGATCCTCCATGGGTTGACGCAATACCTCTAAAACAGATCGTTTAAACTCAGGCAACTCATCCAAAAACAACACGCCGTTGTGCGCAAGTGATATTTCACCCGGATTCGGACTCGATCCACCACCCACTAGTGCCACATCACTAATGGTATGATGGGGTGATCTAAAAGGCCGACTGGTGATTAACGATGACTCCTTAGGCAATTTGCCCGCCACCGAATAGATCTTAGTCGTCTCCAACGCTTCATTGAGCATCAGCGGAGGAAGTATGGTCGGCAGTCTTTTCGCAAGCATCGTTTTTCCTGCGCCTGGAGGACCAATCAATATGACATTGTGCCCACCCGCAGCCGCAATCTCCAATGCCCGTTTGATATTCTGTTGTCCCTTGACATCTGAGAAGTCAAAAGGATATTTGTCTTGCGCCTCAGCAAATGCCTCCCGCGTATCATATACATACGGTGTGAGTTTGGCCATATTATTAAAAAAATCAAATACTTCTGTCAGATTTTTTACTCCATAGACATTCAATTGATTGACAATGGCGGCTTCTTTGGCATTGGCTTCCGGTACGATCAGTCCTTCAAACTTTTCTCTGCGCGCCTGAATGGCAATAGGTAAAACACCTTTCACCGGACGAATCGATCCGTCAAGCGACAGTTCCCCTACAAGCATAAACCTCCCTAGTTTTTCATCAGAGATCATCCCCGTACTGGCAGCAATAGCCGTAGCAATCGGCAGATCATAGGAGGAGCCTTCCTTCCTGATATCTGCAGGAGCAAGGTTAGCAACAATACGACATCGCGGTAGCCGATATCCGATGTTTTTAATAGCTGCTTCCATTCGCTGCCATCCCTCCCGGATCGCATTGTCTGGCAGTCCTACAAGAAAGTACATAGGTGTACCCTGGGCCACCTCTCCACCGGAGTTGACCTCAACTTCAATCGTGCGCGCGTCCACGCCGTGGACTGCTGCCGCATGTGTTTTTGCAAGCATGGATTTGTTTTCAACTTGATGAATCAATATGACCGATTGCCTGGTGAGCAATCCGGTTCAGTGACCTAAATTAGGGGGTTTTACACAATTTCTTCAATAATAGTTGATTTAGCTTGAAGACACAGGGTTTAGAAAGTTGAGCGCTTCATTCCTCCGGTATGGCTGTTGAGAAAGTTTAGGTTTCTCAACACTGCACCTCTCAACACTAACTGCAGATCCACAGAATCATTGGTGCTTAAAGCTTTTCACTTTTTTTCTTCATTATCATCTTTTAGTTTAATAAACCCTATGCGTCTTCTTTCGGGTTTCGGTTGGTCGATGAGCTCCTTTAGGGCCTGAAATACAACACTAAAACTTTTATCATATTTCAGCTCAAGTGCAATAATTTTACGGGTTAATTCTTCGTGAGAGACTAAAGACTTACGAAGTTCAACGAATACCTTGACGACAAGTATGCTCGTCTGAACCGCCTGTTCACTGTTCAGTACGGAGGCCAGCATCACAGCCCCATGTTCTGTGAAGGCATATGGGTTTGTTTTCGCAAATTTTAATGAATTGAGGTGGTCGCAATTTGCGACCACCTCTTCTTTCTCCTTATCTGTGAGTTGGAACATAAAGTCGGCTGGAAATCGGTCTATATTCCGCTTAACTTGCTCATTCAGACGTTTGGTCTCTACGCCATAGAGCCCGGCAAGATCACGGTCAATCATGACTTTATGCGCACGTATATTGAGGATCGAGTTCTGAATTCTTTCATGGGGTATGAGATTTTTATTACTCATAGTGCAAAAATTCGGAGGATATCGTCACTTGCGACGACCCTGATTTCAATAGTGCGCGCGTCCACGCCGTGGACCGCTGCCGCATGTGTTTTTGCAAGCATGGATTTGTTTTCAACTTGATGAATCAATATGACCGGATGCCTGGTGAGCAATCCGGTTCAGTGACCTAAATTAAGGGGGTTTAAACAATTTCTTCAATAATAGTTGATTTAGCTTGAAGAGACAGTGTTTAGAAAGTTGAACGCTTCATACCTCCGGTATGACTGTTGAGAAAGTTTAGGTTTAGGTTTTTCCTTTTCGAAAAGATAACTCTTTGAAAGGAAAGGAAATCGATCTTGAACATTTTAGGGATTGGAGTTGGTCGAAATTTGCGACATCCTTTGTGTCAATTGTGCGCGCTCTATAAAATAAATGGAAATAAACTACTCGGGAACGGTCACATTTTGATTTCCCCGGGACACTAAGTAATGATACGTATCAATAACTAAATAATACCTGTCATGCCTCAGTCACTTACTCAGATTTATGTGCATATTGTATTCAGCACAAAGTATCGTAGACCGATGATTCTGCCATCTATTGAAGATGAGCTATACCAATACTTGACCAATCAATGCAATCTGGCGGGTTGCATAGCTTTGGAAGTTGGTGGACATAAGGACCATGTTCACATATTGTGTAGACTTTCAAAACATATCTCCATACCTAAACTGCTTGAAAAGATAAAAGGAACATCCTCAAAATGGATCAAAACCAAATCTCAAGAATTAAGCGATTTTTATTGGCAGGATGGATATGGCGCATTTTCAGTCTCCGCCCGGGAACTTGATGGCATCATATATTATATCCGAAATCAGCACATGCACCATCAATCTAAATCGTTCGAAGAGGAGTATCTTGAGATTCTACGTGAGTATAGTGTTGAGTTTGATCAACGGTATCTTTGGGATTGAAGCCCCTCAGAAAAGGGCTGAACCCCTTTTCTACAAACCGCCCTTTCAGGGCTTAAATTGGATATCGTAATCCCCCCAAGCCCTGCAGGGGCGCTCTATTAGGAAAGGGGTTCAGCCCTTTACATTTTCACGTTGATAGTTGTTTAATATGGTCCTAATGTAAAAATCATAATCCCCCCAAAAGCCCTGTAAGGGCGCTCCATTAGGAAAGGGGTTCAGCCCTTTACGGTCTTTTGCATGGTTATATCTACTTTTGCCACCTCAACACTACGCCGCTTGGAAGAAGTAAAGGAATCAGATTTAGTACGTATCGAAGTCCTCGACCGCGATGACCACATTCATCACCTCGAGATTCCCCCGGATATAGGTCTCAATGTCATGGAAGCATGCAAAGCCAACGAACTCCCCATCCTCGGCACCTGCGGCGGTATGGCTCTTTGCGGTAGTTGCCATGTCTACATCCTCAGCGATCATCACCTCAGCGACAAGTCAGACGAAGAGGAAGAAATGCTTGACAAACTTTATTCCTCTGTAGACAACAGCCGCCTCTGCTGCCAGATCCGCGTAGACAACCGCATCAATGGCCTAAAAATCAAACTGGCCCCTGAGTAGTTGTGAGAAAGTAAGACAGTGAGAAAGTAAGAAGCAGGTGTGATGTCTATTGCGTATAGAATCTAACTACCATAGGCTTTTACATTAAGCATACAATAATTTCTCTTATCCATATAAGCTTATAATCCCATCAACCCATCAACACATCAACCTACCAACAGATCAACCAATAAACCAATAAACCATTTCACCCGGCTTTCAGCCGGCAGTAAAATTTCCCCATCTTTATCCCCACATATGTCCATACTCAGACTCGACAAAGTAACCAAACGCTACAAAGACCACGTTGCCGTGGACGAAGTCAGCTTTGAGGTACAGCCCGGCACCATTTTCGGCATGCTCGGCCCCAACGGTGCAGGCAAAACCTCAACAATTCGCATCATCACCACCATCACCGGCCCCGACAGCGGCCAGGTATACTTTAGAGGCGAACCCCTCAATAAGACTCACCCTTCTCAAATGGGATACCTCCCTGAAGAAAGAGGACTCTACAAAAAAATGAAAGTAGGGGAACACCTCCTCTACCTCGCCCAACTCAAAGGCCTCTCAAGGAAGGAAGCCGACAGAAAATGCAAAATCATGCTCGATCGCTTTGAAGCGCTGGAGTGGTGGAATAAAAAGGTGGAAGAACTGTCAAAAGGAATGCAACAGAAAATTCAGTTTATCGCCACCATCGTCCACGATCCTGTATTGCTCATTCTCGACGAACCCTTTTCAGGCCTTGATCCGATCAACTCCATTATGATCCAGGACGAGATCTACCGATTACGCGATAGCGGTGTCAGTATACTCTTTTCGACACATCGTATGGAACAAGTAGAAGAGATGTGCGAAAATATCATCCTCATCAACAAAGGAAAAAATATCCTGATGGGCAATGTCAAAGAGATCCGAAACCGATTCAAAGAACACCTCTTTCAGGTGAGCTATAAAGGCGATTTACCATCATCATTTAGTGGAGGACTCGAGCTAGTCAGAAATGAAGATCATACTGCGACCTTCAGGATTCCTGATCAGGATACGCCTAATCATCTTCTCCAGTTTTTAATGGGATCAGGATGTGAGATTCAATCCTTCCATGAGATCCTCCCTACGATCAATGAAATATTTATCAGCCAGGTAAAAGGAATAAGCCATGAGTAGTAAGATATGGATTGTCGCGCGACGCGAATACCTGAGCCGTGTACAGAAGAAATCATTTATACTGGTCACTTTACTGACGCCATTGGGCATCGCGGTGTTCTCAGTACTGATTGGATTTATTATGAACGCAGGGAGTAAAAGTGACCAGCGCGTAGTCATCAAAGACGATACAGGTATTATCCAACAGATAGCTGCAGAGGATCAGAACTTTCCCTATGATTTTTCAACCAAAGACCTTTCCGTCCTGAAGGAGGAATATGGCTCACTTGGGTATGATCTATTCGTGTATGTGCCCTCACTGCGTGATTCTTCAACAATGCGTTTGGCCGCATCATACTATAGTACGGAAAAGCCTTCACTGATGATTATTGAGTCTATTGAATCAAAGCTCAGTGATCAGATCGAAACCTACCGTATGCGCAAATCCAATATCGATCAGAAATTACTGGATTCGTTTCGTGCAGATGTGAGTCTTGAAAACGGAGCTATGGATCCGGATGACCCTGGAAGTTCTGCCGCAGCAGGTAAGTTGAATATCATCATCGGCACTGCATTGGGAGGTATCATGGGTTTTATGATGTACCTCGTCATTTTTATATACGGCAGTATGGTGATGCGCAGTGTGATGGAAGAAAAACTCAGCCGGATTGTTGAAGTCATGGTGAGCTCTGTTCGCCCGATCCAATTGATGATGGGTAAGCTTATTGGCGTTGGTGGTGTCGGACTGACTCAGCTATCCATTTGGGCTGTACTTATTCCCATTGTCCTGGTAGTCATTGCAGCCTTCCTTCCTGGCGTAGACCAAAGTCAACTCGCCAATATGAAGGGCGGATTAGAGATAGATCCAAAGGCAGTGGAAGATTTTTCCGGTCAGCAAATCATCGCCGCAATTTTTAACATCAAATGGTGGCTTATACTTCCGGTATTTATCATCTTCTTTCTCGGAGGATATTTTATTTACAGCTCTATGTTTGCAGCTATGGGTTCTGCTATCAGCGAAGATATGGGTGAAGGCCAGCAACTGATGCTTCCGATTGTGATCGTGGTATTGATCGCCTTCTATATGCTCTTCCCCGTACTCTCCAATCCCAATGGCAATCTTGCGGTCTTTGCATCGCTGTTTCCGCTTTTTTCACCGATCATCATGCCGGCAAGGCTTGCGTTTGACCCACCCTGGTGGCAAATTGTATTGTCTATCATCATCATGCTGGCGACAGTCTGGTTTTTTATCTGGCTGACTAGCCGCATCTACCGAGTCGGTATCCTGATGTACGGCAAGAAGGTCACGATCAAGGAGATGTTCAAGTGGCTCCGCTACTCAGAATAGCGTGTAAGACAGTGAGAAGTGTAAGACAGTGAGTAAAAATTCACTTTTCACTTTTCATTTAATTGGTTGGTGAGCGTAGCGCTGCACTGAGCTTGTCGAATGTGTCGAACCATCATTTTTCACTTACATACTCTCTCCTTCCCGGTGCCACTTTCATTACAAATAACGAATATCCTGAAGCCATTTCTTTTTCCATTAATGCGCCAAGGTGTTTCCATAGTGAAGTGTATTCTCCAATGATGATCGTACTCATTCCATTAGAGTTTATTTCTACATCAGGGATTGTCTTGAGTCGGGAAAGAAACGTGATTACATGTGACGGATAATCATCACGGAGAGGGTACAGGCTGATTTCAATTGTACTCGTCATGGTATATGCGTTATATTGGATTGCGATTTACGTTTTACTTCTGCCTCTTCCGTGGGGTTAAAACCCCACATTCCTATATCGGTCGTGCCTACGGCACTATTGTTGAGAAACGGATTGTATAGTTTTTCTTTTTCCGCCGTTCCGCCCCTTGAGCCGTTCCGCCCCTTGAGCCGTTCCGCCCCTTAGGCCTCTTAAGCCTCTTAAGCCTCTTAAGCATCTTAAGCATCTTAAGCATCTTAAGCATCTTAAGCCGTTCCAACTCCTTGGCCTCTTAAGCCTCTTAAGCCTCTTAGGCCTCTTAAGCCGTTCCAACTCCTTGGCCTCTTTATCCTCTTAAGCCCTTCCTCCATTTTTCCTATCTTTATCCTAAATACAAATATCATGAAAAAACTCGCCATCCTCCTATCTGTGCTCTTCGTCACAGGTTATATTCAAGCTCAAACCTGGACCTGGGATCGTGAACCTACTGCCGGACAAAATGTAAACATCCAGATCAATGATGTCCCCGATGAAGAAGGTCCGCTTCACGTCGTTGCCTACTCCTTTGATGGTACCGAACTGATGACAAATGATGTGGGCATCCTTCCATCAGAGAAGCCTAACCAAATAAACGTCGCGCTGGCCCTCCATGATCATATCAGCTGGGTTCGCGTCGTCATCAAAAATGAATATAACCAGATCGGCTCAGGGGATGACAAATTTGTAAAAAATGCTGATGCGCTGCCGAAAGCAGGATTAGTAGAAAAAGCCCTTGGCTCCTCGATCTATAGCCGCATGATGGCGATCGAAGCCGATGAGAAGGAAGTAGTGGCGTCGTTTCGTGAAGCAGTTGAGGCTTTTCCGCAGTGGCTCGACAATTCCGAAGTATTCAGGAACTATTATATCATGGCTAAAAGAGCGGAGTCCATATCGGATCTGGAAAACCTTAAAAACTATATATCAACACTCTCCGCTAAAAACAATGGCACCAGCGAAGCCCTCATGGTACAGGCTACGCGAGCCGCAAAGGACATGGGCGACAGCACGCTTTACATGGCGATGAAGAAAAAACTGGATAAAAAATATCCCAAATCCATCATCACACAGGAAGAAAAACTCAACGCATTTACAAAGGCTTCAACCCTGGAGGAAAAGATTAAATTAAGAGACCAGTTCAAAACACAGTATCCGGCTACAAAGGAAAATACACGTATGCTCGATCAGATGACGTCTACGATAGTGCAGGAGTATGCTGAAAAGGAAGATTGGCCTATGGTCAAAACATATGTTTATCAGATCATCGATCCGACAACACGCGCCTCTGTCTGTAACAATTATGCCTGGACACTCTCAGGGGAAAGTATAGATGCCGAAGCACCAAATCTCGAATTGGCTGCTAACCTTTCTGCTACATCCCTGAGCCTTCTTTCCGCTGACACACCGTTACCAACAGGACTGACCAAAAAAGAATGGGCTACGGCAATGGACAATTACAAAGGGATGTATGGTGATACCTATGCACTCATTCTCTACAAACAAGGTAAGTATGAAGAAGCAATCACCCATCAATCGTATGCAGTGGCGAATAATAAGTTTGAAGATGGAGAGATGAATGAGCGCTATATCGTGTATCTCCAGAAATCAGGCCGCACGCAGGATATGGAAAAATATATGGACCAGATGATAGTGGAAGGGAAAGCTACTGCCAAGGTAAAAGCTATTCACAAAGAATACTGGTCACAAACAGCTTCCAAAGAGCAGCTCTACGGTCAGTATGTTATGCAGCTCGAAAACAAGGCTAAAGCATTGCGTGAAGAAAAAATATTGAAGACATGGGAATCAACCGATGCACCTGCTTTTACCATTACAGATCTGAATGACAACTTGGTCTCTCTGGCGGATTACAAAGGCAAAACCGTCATCCTGGATTTCTGGGCCACTTGGTGCGGACCTTGTAAAGCCAGTTTTCCGGGCATGAAAAATGCCGTGACACATTTTGCTTCAGACAACAGTGTGGTTTTTCTTTTTATTGATACCTGGGAAAACGGTGATAATGTCAAAGCCAATGTAACTGATTTTATCAATACCCATAATTATCCTTTTCATGTCTTGATGGATTCAGAAGCCAAAGTAGTGGGTGATTATAAAGTATCCGGTATCCCGACTAAGTTTATTATCGGACCCGATCAAAAGATCCACTTCACTGCTGTCGGCTATAGCGGAAACAACGACGAGCTCGTTGAAGAACTAAAGATCATGATACAACTCGTGAAGGAAAATGCAGGAATGCAGAAGTCGTGAGTTATGAGTTATGAGTTGTGAGACTTCTCGCAGCGAAGCGGAGATCCCGCCGTCATGAAATGATCTAGCGGGAAGACTGTGAGGCGCGAGAATGACACTAAACATTAAATAATTTCTACAAATTAGCGTGAATTAGCGGCAGCCAGATTAGATTTTTTAAGTCACCTGGCTATTCCCAGAATTTCTCCTAAAATATTTACTCACAACTCATACTTCGACTTCGACTACGCTCAGCACAAGCAATATTCACAAATCACAACAAACAATCCGCCGCTAATTTTCGCCAATTCGCACTAATTTGTATCCCTCTACTCACAACTCATACTTCGACTACGCTCGGCACAAGCAACATTCACAATTCACAATTTTCCCCAACAATCTTTCAAAGAAATTCCAACGCAATTTTTGGAAGAAGTTTTGAGAAATGAAATCTGTCGGTCAGAAAGAAAAACCTTCGGATCTTGTTTTTCTCCCAGGGCACTGTTGACCCTGCATTTCTGAATCTCTGTCATCGGTACGACCTTATAAGGACTGTTAGACAAATAATATTTAGGGGTGGTGTCTGCCGAGAAACTTCCATTTGGAGGAATACTACATTTATGACTATCAGCAATTTTATCCAGGTCAGTTTTTGAAATAATGGCAGGATTGAATTCGACAGTCACTACTTCCCTGCCGCTTTGAAATCCCGCCGTTGTTTTGATGACACCATTGAGCTTTCCAAAGAGGGCCTCGCCTGTCCAGAAGCAATACATCGAATAGGTAGCCCTCGAGGTGATTTTCTGATGTGCACTCAGTTCATCAGCGAGCAACTGCAGATACACTGGTGCTTTCCCTTTTTGTTTAATCAGCGCATTGGTCATAAGTAAAGTTAATCCTGCAGTGCTGTAATTGCCGCTCAACCTGGGGATGATGTTAGATCCGTCACTGTCGGCGATATGCACCACCGGATTGTTCCATGAAGCCTCGCTAAATCGTCTCAACACCTCTGCGTCGTGCCCTCCTTTGTTGTTGTGTATCGCAAGCGGTATAAACTCCGTCTCAATGGCTTCCACGATCAGCGGATGGGTCAACACGTCACTGCCATAGTTTCTGCACGTCTCACATCCGGGGATTTCCTGGAAAAGGATGAGGATGGGCTTGCCTTCTTTTTTACTCTTTGCCTGCGCTTCATCCATCGAGCGAAGCCAGTGGACATCACCGAGTTCAACGGGATTTGTTTGCGCAGCGATCAATACCGGGAATAACAGGATCAATAAGGTTAGATTCATGCTGCAAAGGTAAGGAGTTCATCGTAGCTTCAGGATCCTTTACTTCTTTACAACTTTACACTTTTCCTTGGCTATTGGGTATTGGCTATTTTTCAATGAATTGAAGTCATTACCTGCATCCGGAAAGGGCATATCAGATGAATTCCTGGAGATTTTCTTTTGAGATCACCTTGTATTCGCTGCCTGGATATGTCTCAAGAAATAATTTCGGCACCTTGGTACGTTGGTCGCCCCACTTAAATTCAAAGGCGTATAGCGTTCCATCGACTTCCTCCAGATAATCGATCTTCTTTTGATCATAGGTTCGCCAGAAATAGGTGTTGACGTATCTGCGGTCATATTCATTTTTTTTTATTCGCTCCATGACGCAGAAGTTTTCCCACAGCTGCCCAACGTCATTTCGCAGGGTTATCGGATTGAAGTTGTTGATGATAGCGTTGCGGATACCGAGATCCTGGAAATAGTATTTTCTTGATTTTCCAATTTCATTGCGCAGGTTTCGGCTCAGCGCTCCAAGACGAACGATGATAAAGGATTGTTCGAGGAAATATAAATAGCGTTGAATGGTGGGTATACTGGTATTGGTTTTGTTGGAGAGTTCGTTGAGGTTTACTTCGTGGCCGATTTGAAATGCCAGTAACTGAAGTATTTCCAGGAGTAAATCAGGCCTTTTCATGGTTCCCAATAGCATGACATCTTTCAGAAGATAATTTGAAATGATATTATTCAGCTCTGTTTTCTTTTCTTCTTCGGATAAAATCAGAACTTCTGGATACATACCATATCGCAGCATGTTTTCTATCCTCGCGTTTGCATCTATTTTGCCATAGGGCTCTGTCAGCTCTCCCATGGAGATTGGATACAGAATATATTTTCTCGACCGACCCAATAAAGATTCTCCAATGTCATTTTGCATTTCAAATGCAGATGAACCGGTAGCGATAAACTGTACATTCGGAAAAAAGTCATGCAATACCTTTAATACCAGCCCAGCCCCTTCAATGGACTGCACTTCATCAAAAGCTATTAGCTTATGGTTTCCGACCAGGTCCTGCAGTTTTGTGGTATTTGTGGTCGAAAATTGATCACGTACTTGTTTGTGTTCCGCATTGAAATAAACACCTCCTTCTTCTGCCATCAACCTACGGATCAGCTCCGTTTTTCCTGTTCGCCTTGCCCCGTACAATAGAATTGTTTTGCCTTTATAAAGCTGGGATTTTAATAGAGGATATGTGGACCTTGGTAAATAGGGCATTACATCATGGTTTTGTAAGTTCACAAATTAACATAAATTACTAAAGTTAAGTTCACAAATTAACATAAATTACTAAAGTTAATTTTTAAAAAGCATATTTTTCTCAATAATGACTAATAATAAGTCAATAACATGACTTATTATTAGTCTATTCCTATCTTCACCCTCCCATGTTTCTCAACTGCCATACCTACTACTCCTTCAAATACGGTACCCTCTCGCCCGAACAACTGGCAGAAGGTGCCTCTCGCAGAGGTATCACGGCCTTGGCGCTCACCGATATCAACAACACATCCTGTGCCGTCGGCTGGATCGAAGAATGCCGCAAACGTGATATCAAACCCGTCCTCGGCGTCGAATTCCGCTCCCCTTCGACTACTTCGACTCCGCTCAGCAACCGTCCGCTCAGGGACCACCTCTCGACTTCGTTTAGCAACCGTCCGCTCAGCTCTTCCCACAAGGAGGACCAGGCGGAGGATACACCCGTTGGCAACTACCTCTACACTGGCCTCGCCCGCAACGCCGAAGGATGGCGCGAACTCTGCGAACTCCTCACCACCTCATCCCTCGACGGAACCCCACTGCCCAAAAGACCCCCCGAAATGGAGCACGTCTATATCATCTATCGCCCCGGCAGCTACATCCCTCCTGACCTCCGCCCCTACGAATACATCGGCATCATGCCCGCCGAAGCCAATGGCCTCTATTCCTCCATCCTCCGCGATCACCTCGACCGCCTCGTCGTATGGCAGCCGATCACCTACGAAGACGAGACAGGCTATAAGGTCCACAAACTCATGCGCTGCGTAGACCTCAATATCATGCTCGGCCAGCTGGACACAAGAGATAGTGCAAGCCCTGACGAGCATTGGGTCAGCCGCGAATACATCGACAACGCTTTCCGCGCCTATCCCCAGATCCTCCGCAATACCGAAGCCCTCCTCTATCACTGCGTAGCCGAACTCCCGTGCGGTAACACTAACAACCGCCAGACTTTCACCGGCTCCGAGCGCGATGATCACCAGCTCCTCATCAAACTCGCCCGCGAAGGTTGCCGCCGACGTTATGGTTCGGCTCCGCTCACCACAAGCGGGAGTAGTGTACACTCTTTAAGTGCTAAAGCGCATGCAAGAATGGAAAGCGAACTCAAAGTCATCCGGCAACTCGGCTTTCCTCCATACTTTCTCATCACCTGGGATATCATCCGCTATGCACAGACCGCAGGCTATCATCACGTGGGCAGAGGTAGTGGCGCTAACTCACTCGTCGCTTATTGTCTGGGCATCACCGATGTAGATCCCCTCGAACTCGACCTCTACTTCGAACGCTTCATCAATCCACACCGATCATCTCCACCTGATTTTGATATCGATTTTTCATGGGACGAACGCGATGATGTGACAGATTATATTTTTAAAAGACATGGCCACCGCCACACAGCATTACTTGCTACCTACAATACCTTCAAAGGCCGCTCCATCATCCGCGAACTCGGCAAAGTCGTCGGCCTCCCGAAAGCAGACATCGATGCCATCGTCGATGCACCACTCGCCAATGACAAGCATCATCCATATGCCCGCCACATCTTCCGCTACGGCGAGATGATAGAGCGCTTTCCCAACTATCTTTCTATCCATGCCGGAGGTGTGCTCGTCTCTGAACGACCGCTGACCTATCACACCGCATTGCAGATGATGCCCAAGGGATTTCCGATCACGCACTTCGATATGTATCATGCAGAGGATCTCGGTTTTCACAAATACGATGTGCTCAGCCAGCGCGGACTCGGTCATATCAAAGATGCCGTGAGCCTCGTGCGCTCCAATCAGGGCAAAGCCATCGACATTCACGATGTAGCGATGATCAAAGAAGACAAGCGTGTCAAGGAGCAACTCTACTCCGGCCATTGCATCGGTTGCTTCTATATCGAATCACCCGCCATGCGCGGCCTGCTCACCAAGTTGCATTGTGATAACTATATACATCTCGTCGCAGCGAGTTCGATCATCCGTCCCGGTGTCGCCAAGAGCGGGATGATGCGCGAATACATCAAGCGCTATCATGAGCCGGACAAAGTGGAATATCTACACCCGGTATTTAAAGAACATCTCGGAGAGACCTTTGGCGTGATGGTCTACCAGGAAGATGTGATGAAGATCGTCCATCACTTTGCCGATCTCGATCTCGATGAGTCCGATGTGCTGCGTCGTATCATGACCGGCAAGAAAAAAACATCAGACACCTTTCGCAAACTGATGGAAAAATTCTGGCGCAACTGCCGTACTCGGGGTTATCCGGAAGAACTTATCAGCGAAGTATGGCGTCAGGTAGAAAGTTTTTCAGGCTACTCGTTTTGCAAAGCACACTCCGCAAGTTTTGCGGTGGAGAGTTTTCAGAGCCTCTATCTCAAGACCTATTACCCGCTTGAATTTATGGTTGGGGTGATCAACAACTTCGGTGGCTTCTATCAGACAGAATATTATGTACATGAGGCACGTATGTGCGGCGCGAAAATCGAGGCTCCGTGCGTCAATCACAGTATCAATCTCACCTGTATCTATGGCACGACGATCTATCTCGGATTTATTCACATACAGTCGCTGGAGCGTACGGTGGCGCATCGTATTGTGGAGGAGCGTTTGCGCAATGGCCCGTATGTGAGCCTTGAAGACTTTGTAGGTAGGGTAGATGTCGGGCGCGAACAATTGGATTTGCTTATTCGCATCGGCGCATTTCGTTGGACAGGCCGCACTAAGTGCGAACTGATGTGGCATAAATATGCCGTACATAATCCACAGGCAAAAGCAGTCGTAGGTCAACCTATTTTATTTGGCAACGGTGCGCATGTCGATTATGCATTGCCTTCGCTCGAAGAGAGTGCATATGACCAGGCCTATGATGAGATAGAGCTATTGGGTTTTCCGTTATGCAGTCCCTTCGACCTCCTCGAACAAAGACCGAAGCAAAAGATCGTACACACGCAGGATCTCAATGCGCTGGTTGGAAAGCGCACATCCATGCTCGGCTACTACGTCACCCGCAAACCCGTCACCACCTCTAATGGCAAGCTCATGAGCTTCGGTACCTGGCTTGATGAGCAGGGCAAATATTTTGATACCACGCACTTCCCGCCATCCCTAGAGCGCTATCCGCTGAAAGGAAAAGGCATGTATCTCCTCCATGGAAAAGTCACGGAAGATTTTGGATTTCCAAGTCTTGAAGTGGATGGATTGGAGAAGCTGCCGTATCGGAAAGACGGAAGGTATTAAATGAAAAATGAAGAATGAAAAATGAAGAATGAAAAATGAAGAATGAAAAATGAAGAATGAAGAATGAAGAATGGAAAATGAATAGGCATGAAAGGCCATAATATCTTAACCCGTGGGGTAGTCCCAGGCTTTTTACGAAACAAATAAAACACCCACTATCATTTCTGATGATAGCCTAATCGCTTTTTCATATCAGCCTGTATTCTCACAGGCTGTATCAACCCCTGTCTATGTCATGGTCCACGGCACCTGGTGCGGAGGTTGAGCCTTTAAAGAAGTCGATTCCTTGCTTACTAATTTAGGCAGTGAGGTGTATCACAAGGAGAGCGATGTCATTTAGCGTCGCCCGATATCGGTCTTAATACGCACATCACAGAAATCGTCAATGTGATGCTATATGAAATATGCATGATGTGATCCTCGTGAGACATAGTTATGACGACTTGATTGTCACCGGCGTAGCCGGCAGCCTACGGGATAGAATCGTAAAGCTCGTTTACCTGGATGTCTTACATCGGGGAAATAAAGAAGGCGTAGTCACTCTTCTGGGGGATACGAATTCAAAGTTGATTCTCGTCAACAATGGATACCTGATACCATGGTGGGTAAAGGAAGGAGCATTGCCTCCAACGGATGTACCCCATTCGCTAAAAACCTGGACGGATGGTATTATGCTGGATAATGCTGACAGAGAAAAGCTATCAGCATGCTTTGTATTGACGTGGACAAAGGAAAAGTATCTCAACAGGATGATTTTTATCCACTTGCCGAAAGAGCCACAAAGAAAGGATGGCTCATGCTGCAATTGGAAGCAAATTATAATGCTCAATGGTCTGCACCGGAAGCCTTGGCCAAGATGCTTTGGGATTTACGGTTGCATAAGGGTTATACCCTCCTCATAGAATTGATTTTTTGGAGGTCAATCTGGATCCTATCCACATAGTCCGTTCCTGATGTATTGTCTATTATTGATGCTGAACACTGTGTTCTGTTTAGTATTTTTGTGAACAAAGTATTTATTATGATACCCATGTATAGTAGAATTGTGCTGGCCCTGACACTGATGCTTGCAGGGCACACCGTCTCCCTTGGGCAGTCAGATAGCTTATCGCAAATAAATGATTCGATTCACGCTATACTAGTTGAATATCACCAAAGGCAAGGTGAAGTGGTCAACCAGCACTTGGCGGATTCCATTATAAAGGCTGCTATAGAAGCTCGGCTCGGAAAGAATGGTGACTCCATATTGCAGCAGAGGAATCAATTAATACAGCAATTGCAGTCCATCGCGGATAGGGAGAAAAGGATATTGGAGGAAAAACGGGACACCGAAGCGTTACGCAAGGCAGCAAAAGGGTATCCTGTCACAAGCCCATTAGGGGATACGCTTTTTCTCGTGTATGCAAAAATTGGGGTATCCACTCCAGAGGAAAGAGCAATTAATATTAGCCGGAAGATTGATAAATTATATAATGATGATTTTTTAAAAGCAGATTCCATTCTTGTTGTAAAAGCGGAGGATAATTTTGACATAGTTTACAAAGAAACTATAGTCATGAGTGTTTCAGAAGCAGACGCCATTTGGTATGTTATGAATACATCCGCGTTGGCTGAATTGTTGAAGGAAGCCATCAAGAAGTCCATTGAGGACTCAAAAACGGAGAAAAGTTTTGGAAAATGGATAGCAAGAATTGGAATGGTCTTGCTTGTCTTAGCGATAGCCTTGTTTCTTTTGTGGCTTATTAATAAAGGCCATTCTAGATTATTGATATTTTTGCATTCCAAGAGTGAAGGATGGTTAAAGACATTGACCTATAAGGATTATACTTTTCTTTCTCCCGAACAGGAAATTCAAATTATCCTTTTTTTAAGCAAGATCACCCGATGGGTCGTTTATGTGATGTTACTTTATTTAACATTGCCTGTTATTTTTAGCATCTTTCCCTTTTCACGCCACTGGACAGATTCACTGCTGCAATTTATATGGTCACCGTTTTATAGCCTGCTGACTGCCATCTGGAATTATCTTCCTAATGTCTTTACCATTTTTGTGATTTATTTTGTCATGAAGTATATCATTCAATTGATAAGGTTTATATTTCACGAAATTGAAATGCAAAAACTGGTTATTTCTGGTTTTCATGCCGATTGGGCCATGCCTACATACAGCCTGATTCGATTTCTGTTGTATGCCTTCATGTTCGTCCTTATTTTTCCATACTTGCCAGGCTCAGATTCAAACATCTTTAAAGGAGTTTCAGTCTTTATTGGTATCCTGTTTTCGTTAGGTTCGTCCTCAGCGATTGCCAATATCGTTGCTGGTTTAGTAATTACCTATATGAGACCCTTCAAAATAGGCGACCGAATTAAAATTGGAGATGTTACTGGAGACCTGTTGGAGAAGACGCTACTGGTGACAAGATTAAGAACCATCAAAAATGAAGTCATTACTATTCCAAACTCAGCGGTTCTATCCGGAAATACCATAAACTACAGCATTGAAGCCAAGGAGAAGGGATTAATCATATATACGACGGTGACCATAGGATATGATGTGCCCTGGAGAGATATGCATCAAGCTTTAATGGAGGCAGCTTTGCGTACCAAAGGAATACTGGCCGATCCAAAGCCTTTTGTCTTGCAAACCAGTCTTGATGATTTTTTTGTGTCTTATCAGATCAACGCCTATACCCAGGAAGCAAACGAACAAGCCAATATGTATTCCGAATTGCATCAACATATACAGGACGTTTGCAATGAAAAGGGAATTGAAATTCTTTCACCACATTACAAAGCAGCGCGTGATGGAAACAAGACGACCATACCAGCAGATTATTTGCCAGCGGATTATAAGGCTCCAGGGTTTAATGTTCAAATCGAACAGGTAAAAAATGAATAATTTCCAACGTTGTATTATTGTTTTTGAAAGCAATATATACAATCAAGTTTTTTGATGCTGCATTACCCTGGTGCATATCCATGAGTATGCTTATGATCATGCAGGGCTATCGAAGTGGATGGCCGTCAACATTTTGAAGACCACTAGCAAGCATTGAGAGATATGTTACGAACGAGTTATTCGCTGAAGGAAGGGTTCGTGACCCTACATATTCCAAATGTTTTAGTAGAGGAGCAGCTAAAGGAATGTGCTCAGTACTCAAGGGAATTGCAGACAAGAGAATACATGAATTCCAGAATCCTGTAAAATAAATCTTCCCTGAACTAAACATTTACCGCCTCTTTTGCATTGATAGCTTCCAATTCCGGATGTGTCTTGTTTCTGGCTATGACGAAAACTAAACTCTCCATTTTCTGGTTCCGACGCGACCTGCGGCTGCATGACAACCACGGACTCTACCAGGCACTAAAAGGATCAGAGGTAGTGCTATCCATATTTATATTTGACAAGGACATCCTGGAAGGACTGAAAGATAAAGCCGATAAAAGGGTAGCTTTTATTCATCACGCACTCTCGGAAATTCAGAATACCCTAAAAGTCAACGGCTCCTCCCTTTATATCCTGCAGGATACCCCACAGCCTGCTTTCGAGAAACTTGCAGAGGAATTTGATATCACCGCAGTATACACCAATCACGACTATGAGCCATATGCTATCGATCGAGATGCTGCCATCGGTCATTTTTTAGCCACTCAAAATATCCCGCTGTATACCTTTAAAGACCAGGTTGTTTTTGAAAGAGCAGACGTGGTCAAAGGAGATGGTTCACCTTACACAATCTTCACCCCCTTTTCCAAAATCTGGAAGGAAAAATATGCCGCTGACAAAAAAGTAATATACCCCAGCGAAAAACATCTCAGCAACCTGTATAAAACCAAACCGCTTCCTTTTCCATCACTAAAACAGATTGGATTCGAAGAGGTCGATCTGGATATTCCTTCCATCACACTCGATAAGAACATTATCCAGCATTATGACGAGACACGAAATCTTCCATACGTCAATGGCACGAGTAAGATGAGTGTTCACTTGCGCTTCGGTACCGTCTCTGTCCGTGAACTTGCAGCCATCGCATCAAAGTGGAACGACCAATGGCTCAACGAACTCATCTGGCGCGAATTTTTTATGATGATCCTCTGGCACTTTCCGAAGGTGGTCACCGAAAGTTTTAAGTCCAAGTATGACCGCATTCCCTGGCGCAACAACGAAGCTGAATTTAAAAAATGGTGCAATGGAGAGACAGGCTATCCCATGGTTGATGCCGGCATGCGCGAGATGAATGCCACAGGTCTCATGCACAATCGTGTACGCATGGTCGTAGCCAGCTTTCTCACCAAACATTTATTGATCGACTGGCGATGGGGTGAAGCATACTTTGCTGAAAAATTATTGGACTACGAACTCTCCTCCAATAATGGCAACTGGCAGTGGTGCGCAGGATGTGGATGTGATGCGGCCCCTTATTTCAGGATCTTCAATCCATCAGAACAGCAAAAGAAATTTGATCCCGACATGATCTACATTCGCAAGTGGATCAAAAATTACAGACCCGGATATCTTGAACCCATCGTTGATCATGCCTTCGCACGAAAGCGAGTCCTCGAAGTTTTTAAAACAGCCCTAAACGAAACACAATGAAATATCTTGAATTTGAACACCTCTTGCCGATGACACTTGATGAGGCATGGTCTTTCTTCTCCTCACCAGCTAATCTTAATCTGATCACACCCGATGATCTTGATTTTAAAATCCTTGACACCTTACCTGATCAAATGTACCAGGGCCTGATGATCCGTTACAAGATCAAACCCATGCTCAATATCCCGCTTGATTGGGTTACAGAGATCACGATGATCAGGGATAAAGAATATTTTATCGATGAGCAGCGCAAAGGCCCTTACCGTATATGGCACCACGAGCACCATTTCAAAGCCGTGGAAGGTGGGGTGCTAATGACCGACAAATTGTATTACGACATTGGTATGGGCTTCATTGGCACCCTTGCAGGCGCACTCTGGGTCGACAAGCAGGTGCAAAAAATCTTCACCTATCGCACGACGAAACTCAATGAGTTGTTTGCTGCTCAAAAATAAAAAACATCGCGCAAAGACGCAACGTATAGTGAATTCTAATGCATATCATAGATTATTGACCAATCTGACAATTCCATCTTTAAGAAGCGGTGCTCCAAAATTGATTAGTAGACCTAATTTTTTGTTGCTCAATTTGACATACGTTAAGACAATTTTTGAATGGACCTTAGCCATTGTCTCCACTGATTTTAATTCCACGATGACCTTCTTTGCGACAATGACATCAGACCTGTATCCTAGATCCATTTTAATGTCTTTCCAGAAGACCGGCATCCCTTTTTGCCTTTCAAATGGTATCCCTCTTTCAGTCAATTCATAGCAAAGTATTTCCTCATAGACTGATTCCAATAGCCCTGGTCCAAGTGTCCTATGAATTTCAAAACAAATATCCAGGACAATTCGAGCAATTTCATTTTCATCCATACGTGTTTCGAAAGCTCTTTTAAGTAACTGGTAATACTCCCTCCATATCTATAAGTGTCCTCAGAAAGGTCAATTGTGACCTCTAATGCCCAATTTTTTCTTAAAAAGTTTTTTCCCGTTGCGTCCTTGCGTCGTTGCGCGCGACGAAGAGGTCTTCCCGTTGCGTCCTTTCGTCGTTGCGCGCGACGAAGAGGTGTCTTCCCGTTGCGTCCTTGCGTCGTTGCGCGAGACGAAGAGGTCTTCCCGTTGCGTCCTTGCGTCGTTGCGCGAGACGAAGAGGTCTTCCCGTTGCGTCCTTGCGTCCTTGCGCGAGACGAAGAGGTCTTCCCGTT
>JBBRDL010000037.1:0-29498 GCA_038203965.1 Chitinophagales bacterium
CCTTCCTTGACACCTATACTGCCGAGTATGTCAAACGCTACTACGCCTCCGGCGAAGCCAGCTGGAAAACAAATACCGAAATCAAAGAAGGCGATACCCTCAATGCCTATAACTCCCGTATCGCAGATGAAGCACTCACAGCCTTCACGGGAAGTGTAGAGAATATCGCACAAACAAAAAATTTGCTGGCACAGAAAGACAAACTCACCCCCCTTCAAGTGCGTCAACTGGAATATATCCTCTACCTGGCAGGTAGCGACCCACAGATTGTAGCTGATCTTGTAAAAGAGAAAATAAAAGCCTCGATCGCACAAACTGAAAAACTGTTTGGCTTCGCGTTCAAACTCGACGGAAATGATATCACGACCAATGATATCGATCACATCCTCAAGACTGAAAATGATCTCACGAAAAGACTCGCTGCCTGGGAAGCCAGCAAAGAAGTGGGAAAGGAATTGAAAGCTGGCTTAGTCAATCTAAGAAGACTACGTAATGAAACCGTACAAGCACTTGACTACCCTGACTTTTTCTCCTATCAGGTATCTGACTATGGCCTCACCACACCAGAGATGATGGAGATGATGGAGCGACTTAACGACGAACTCCGTCCATTGTACCGCGAACTCCATACATACGCACGATATGAATTCGCTAAAAAATATGGAGTCAAAGAAATACCTGATTACCTTCCCGCCCATTGGCTGCCAAATCGCTGGGGCCAGGATTGGAGCACCATGCTCGAAGTGGAAGGCCTCAACGTAGACAGTGTACTGGCATCGAAAAGCCCTGAATGGATCGTGAAAGAAGGAGAAGCTTTGTACACTAGTCTTGGCTTCCCATCATTGCCTGCATCTTTCTGGACTAAGTCAAATCTCTATCCGTATCCAGTCGATTCTACCCTCAAGAAAAACAACCACGCTTCTGCTTGGCATGTAGATCTCGGCACCGATGTACGCTGCCTGATGAGTGTAGAACCCAATGCAGAATGGTTTGAAACCTCCAACCACGAACTTGGTCACATCTATTATTATATCGCTTACACCACTCCCGAAGTTCCGCCTTTATTGCGCAATGGTGCAAATCGCGCTTTTCACGAAGCACTCGGCAGTATGATGGGAATGGCCGCTATGCAGAAACCATACCTGGTAGGACGGGGATTGGTTCCACCGGATGCTAAAACAGATTCGATCCAAATTCTTCTCAAAGAAGCATTGAATTTTGCTGTATTCATTCCGTTTGCCGCAGGCACCATGAGCGAATTTGAAAAATCCCTATATGCAGATAACCTGCCTGAAGGTGAATTCAATAAAAAGTGGTGGGAGCTCGTGAAAAAATACCAGGGTATCGTCCCTCCTTCCGATCGCGGAGAAATCTATTGCGATGCTGCTACCAAAACACACATCAATGATGATGCCGCACAGTACTATGACTATGCCCTTTCATATGTACTCTTGTTCCAGATCCATCAACACATCGCAGAGAAGATTCTGCATCAACCACCAACTGCAACAAACTACTTTGGCAATAAAGATGTCGGCACGTTTATCAACGACATCATGAAATCAGGAGCCACCAAAGACTGGCGTGAGGTCATGAAGGAAGCCACCGGTGAGGAGATGAATGCAAAAGCACTGGTACGTTACTTTGACCCGCTCATGAAGTGGCTGAAGGAACAGAATGAGGGCAGGAAGTATACGATGTAGCATCGTTCTCAAGTGTGAGATAGTGAGGTGGTGAGAGGCTTGGGAAATGTGGCGTACGTGATGTGTTCGACGACAGCTTCGCGACCAATATCCCGCTTTGCGGGATGACCACACGCACCGTGATGCTATAAAGACGCTGTGACGAGACACAAACCATCACGGTGCGTGTGGTCGTCCGGCAGAGCCGGGCAAATCGTCGCGAAGCTGTCGTCGAACAAAACTAGTGAGCGCTATGATTTTAAGCCATTAGCATATTGGAGAAACTTATCAGCATCATGAGTCTCACATCAATTGTCTATCGGCTCAATATCTTACCGGCATTAAGACAACGTAACGAAATGAAATTTCAATACCGCCTGTCACTTCTTCTCAGACTGTTCGGCTATAGCCTGCCAGACGTCAGACATCTGGCATCTTGTGTAAATTCCCTTTGAAAATGAAAAAAAGTATGCTCAAGGCATCCATTCTCTTATCAATGTCCATACTGTGTCTCTTGAGCTCACCAATCCATGCACAGAACATCCTTCTCTTTGAAGATTTCGAGAGTGGAGACTTTGAAGCTAAAGGATGGTATGACGGCTTCCCTGATCAGCGGACTACCGAAGAATATAAGAATGGTACCCATTCATACCGCGGACATTTTGCGCAAGGAGCAACGACGTCCGGTGCGGGCCGTCACTTGTTTTCGCCGACAGACAAACTCTACATGAGTTATTGGGTGAAATACAGCACCAACTATATCGGCTCCGGAGTAGGGTATCACCCGCACGAATGGAACATACTCACTAACAAAGACTGGATCTATCAGGGTCCCGCAGATACCTATCTCTCGCTGTACATCGAACAAAACGCAGGCAAGCCGATACTCGCCATGCAGGACAGTAAAAATGTGAATCCTGATTGTATCCTGCTCAACAACAACAACTTTGTAGGCTGCGATGGCGATTTTGATAGTTATGCCTTCTCTGAAAACCGTTCTGTGTGTTCGTGCAATGGACTGATAGGATATCTCGATAGAAGAGATTGTTATCCGAGCGCAAATAGTACACATGGATATTACAGTTCACGAGCCTGGGCTGCAGATTCAGTCTATTTCCGCAATGCACCTGGTCCATATTATAAAAACGACTGGCATAAGATTGAAACCTATTTTGAACTCAACACCATTGATGCTGGCGTTGGTATCCCTGATGGAAAAATCAGATACTGGTATGATGGTCAATTGTTGATTTCTTCTGACAGTATCCTGTTCAGAACGGCCACCCATCCTGACATGCTATTCGACCAGCTGTTTTATGGCCCTTATATCGGTGTAGGTTCTCCGATAGACCAGACATGGTGGGTGGATGATTTGCTCTTAGCTGACGGTATTCCAAGCGTGAGCACCGATGTGTTTTCTGTGGAGCGTCCTCAAATAAAAATTTATCCCAATCCGAATGATGGGGTATTTACAATACAACTCTTAAGCAACAACAATACACAATTTGATTTTGACTTGGAGATATTTAATGCTTTAGGCAAACTGGTTTATAGGGACACTTATTCCGCAGGATTGCCCATCATCAAAACCTATCTCCCTCCGGGACTCTATTATTCGAAGGTCAAAACAAAAAATAAACATTTCTATATGCAAAAGTTTATAGTGCAGTTGTGATTATTCCCCGCGGCTTGATCGTGGCTGCCAAGACAATGGCCCTTACCGCAATCGATCTGTTTAAGGATCCTGCAATAACTGTTGCAGCCAGAGAAGAATTGGAACGACGGAGAGGAAAAGACTTTAAATATGTTCCTCTGGTCGGTGATCGCAAGCCACCCCTGGATTATCGGAATTGAGATGCCAGCTTTTAGACGCTAGATGCCAGACTCGCAGATGCCAGACTTATGACGCTCGGATGCCAGATCGCAGCACAGATGCGAGACATTAAATGCTAGACTCACCGATGCCAGACTCATGACGCTCGGATAACTTGAAGACCAGAGGTCTTCATCACGATATACTGAGAAAACTATGTTTAGGGTGAATCTTACATAAGCACAACATCTTGAGTCTGCGAGTCTGGCGTCTGGCGTCTCTATTGCATGTACGAATTTACCCCCTTAACCCTGCAATTCACCCAAAACCCCTATATTTTCAGTTCGTTTCTACGTTATATAGAGGATCATGGGCAGGATCTTGCTTTTTACACTATGTTTTATTCTCCACGCTTTATGGCTGCAGGGCCAGAATGTGAACACTGAATTTGGTAAAAACCGCATTCAGTATCATGACGATTTTGACCAGTGGAATATGTATGAAACCGAAAATTTCGTCACCTACTGGTATGGTAAAGGCAGGGAAATAGCCCATACTGTCGTGCAACTTGCAGAACTGGATAATCCTTATATCCAGAATGTCCTCGAGCACAAGATGAATGACAAGATCGAACTCATCGTGTATCTTGATCTCACCGACATGAAACAAAGCAACCTGGGGCAGGAAGAGCAGTTTGTCGGCAAAGGCGGGATCACCAAAGTGGTCGAAAACAAGGTCTTTTTGTATTTTAATGGAGACCACAATGATCTCCGGATCTCACTCAGACAGGGTATCGCAGCTGTCTACATCAACTCCATGCTTCATGGCAACAATCTGCAGGAGATTGTGCAGAATGCTGTCTTGCTTAATCTTGGCGATTGGTTTCAGGCAGGATTGGTATCCTATGTCGGCGAAGAATGGACTCCTGAAATTGAAAACAAGCTTAATGATTACTTCACAAATCCCAAAAAACAGAAAAAAGAATTCAGGCATCTTGCCAAATTGGATCCACAACTTGCGGGACATTCGATGTGGTATTTTTTGGCTAACACCTACGGCCGGACAACCATTTCAAATATCCTTTACCTCACCCGTATTCAGCGCAGTCTCGATAGCGGATTGATTTATGTGCTTGGTATTGATTCAAAAGAACTGACTAAACTGTGGAAAGAATATTTTCAAAAACGATCTGAAACAAGAGTTCCGAATCCACAAGTTTTGACCAATGACCTGAAACTTACCAGTCAGAAAAAGCCCCTTCCCATAGGCAGAATGCGTCTTAGCCCGGATGGATCCAAACTGGCCTATTCCCTCCATGATCATGGACGTATCAGGTTATATCTCTATGACATGGAGACAGGAGAAAAGAAAGTTCTCTTGCGATATGGTATCCGCAATTACGAAGTAGAGTCTGATGCAAATTATCCTGTATTAGCATGGCAACCTGACGGCAGTGAACTCAGTATCCTGTTTGAACGCAGAGACCTGATATCGCTGATGAAAATTGATTTTGAAAACGAAATAACTTTCACCGATAAATTAAGCCCCGAATATCAACGGGTATATGACATGGATTACTGGTCCGCCGATACATTGATGTTATCTGCTTCCACAGACGGTCTTTCTGATTTGTACTTATACATTCCTGAAACGCGTCAGAGCATCCGCATGACCGACGATTTCTATGATGATCTGGATGCATCCGTTATTGAGCTTGACCAACAACGTTTCGTTCTTTTTTCGTCCAACAGGCCGGATGAAACCTTTAAGAAAATGGCACTTGATTCTATCCTGCCTATTGGTCAATTTGATTTGTTTCTCCTGGACTATACCAAATCAAAAGGAACACTGCGAAAATTAACGTTCAGCCCCGATGCCAGTGAACGTAAGGCAAGAATTTCCGGTGAAGATGAAATTATAACCCTTGCTGATTTTTCTGGTCAATGGCAGCGGATACTTGTCAGTCGTCTGATGGAAGATCCTCCCGTTTCCATGCTGCACTCAAATTATGACAGGGATATCCGTCTTCATGAAATCGTGCCTGCAAGCCCGGTAGTCATCGATTGGTTACAAAAATGGAATATGCCAATTTTGCATACCAGCCGACTCGATTCGACTAATGCGCTTCAAAATCTCCCATCTCCATCCTCAGGTGCAATGAATGAAACGCCGACAAACACTCCCCGGCAAGAAACTAAGAAAACAGTAGTTGAAGACGAGGAGATCGATCCAAGGTATCTGTTTCAAACGCCCTTTCCTGTCATAGAAAACAAAAAACCAAAACCGGTCGTAAAAGAAACACCGGTTACAGAAATTGAACCCACCATCGATCTGACAAAAATCCTCCAGCCTTCAGCAAACGGAAAACTGGATTATGATCCTTCAAAGCTAACCCCCTTTATCAGATCCAGAATTATTGCTTCACGTCTAAGGTTTAAACTCGATTACTTCAATGTCACTCTGGATAATGATTTGCTGTTTGGCGGACTGGATAGTTATGCCGGAGAAAAACGTGAATTTGAACCCGCACCCCTTGGTATTTTATTTAAAGCAAGCATTAAAGATCTGCTGGAAGACTATATTGTGACCGGTGGTGTACGATACCCTACGACGTTTAATGGATCCGAATATTTTTTAGTGCTTGACAACCGCAAAAAAAGAATTGATAAAGAGTATGCGATCTACCGAAAATCAGTGACACAACAAGATCCTACCACACCCGATCCGCTTAAACAAAATCAGTTTGTATCCTTCCTCGCGCTATCCAAGTGGAGTTATCCATTTGATACATACAACAGTGTGCGTGGTACGCTTACGTTGCGCAATGACCGGAATATCACGCTAGCTACAGATGTACAGACACTTGATCAAAATACGGATGATGCACAGCGACTCGGCCTGAAAGTGGAATGGGTATATGACAATACAAGAATTCTTGACATTAATAGCAGGACGGGTACACGAGCCAAAATATCAGTAGAAGCTGTAAAGAAATTTGATCTCAACCTGTTTGAAGATGACTCCAAGTTTCAGTTTGATAAAGGATTTATGACGGTCATCGGACTTGATGCAAGACATTATGTATCCCTTGATGGCAGAAGCATTTTTGCTGCGCGACTGACGGCATCCACGACTTTAGGATCAGAACGCATTCTTTATTATCTGGGTGGTGTCGAAAACTGGTTGTTTCCTTCTTTTGATAATAGTGTCGCCGTACCAAACGACATCGATTTTGCATACACCGCTATTGCTGCCAATATGCGTGGTTTTGAATACAATGCCAGAAACGGCAGCAGTGTGGTGTTAGCAAACACGGAACTCAGGGTACCTGTCTTTCAATATTTATCAAGACAAAAAATCCGCTCTTCCTTTATACGCAATCTACAACTGGTAGGGTTTGCGGATGCCGGTACAGCATGGCATGGCAGTGATCCATTTGGAACCGGAAATCCTCTAAATACTGTAGTGCTGACTAATCCACCTACCGTAGAAGTGATCGTCAATTATTATCGTAATCCGTTGATACTGGGTTATGGAATAGGTGCACGTACGCTGGTGTTCGGATATTTCCTCAAACTGGATTATGGCTGGAACCTGGAGACTTCGACAGATACCAAGCCGATTCTCCATTTTTCAATGGGAACTGATTTCTAGTTCTCTAAAATGTTTTCGCAAGGAGGATAAAAAAAGGTTGCGCACGGAGAGCACGGAGGACACGGAGAATAAAAAAAGGTTGCGCACCGAGAAATAGGAATATTTACATTTACTTCCTGTCCTGAACCAACCTTGTTATTCCATCTTTGAGTAACACAACGTTAAAATTAATAAGTAATCCTACTTCAACTCCCGAAAGGCGGAGATAGGTAAGTACAGTTTTAGCATGAACTGGATTAATAGATTCTGTAGATTTTAACTCCATGATCACGTTATTATCAACTAATATATCGGCTCGAAACCCGATATCCGTTTTAACGTCTTCATAATAAAAGGAAATGCCCTGCTGCCTTAAAAATGGTAGACCCAGTTTAGTAAGTTCATAACAAATGACCTCTTCATAAACGGACTCCAACAAGCCAGGTCCAAGTGCTTCATGTACTTTAATACAAATAGAAATCAGAATAGAGGTAAGTTCACCATGCTTCATGATGTGTCGTGTTTAACTGTGAAATTCAGTTAAAAATAGGGTCATTGGTTTGTAAAAGTCAAGTAAATTCTTGCCTGATTAAAGCAAATCTTCTTTCCCTCTCCGTGCACTCCGTGTACCCCGTGCGAAAAAATTCCTCTTTCCCTCTCCGTGTACTCCGCGTAACCCATGCGAAAAAGAAACTATTAGTTATTCACTTCCTCTGAAGTCATCTCCTTGAGACGCTCTGTATTTTCCGCCAGGATAAGGGCATCAAAAACCGGATCGAGATCGCCCAATACAATTCGATCGAGATTATAAAGTGTGAGATTGATGCGATGATCTGTTACACGGTTTTGTGGATAGTTATAGGTCCTGATTTTATCTGACCGGTCACCTGTGCCAACCAATGATTTACGGTGCGTTGCATAAGCCGATGTGACTGTCTCCCGTTGTGCCTCATTCACTTTTACAGCTAGTCGGTTGATCGCAATCTCCCGGTTTTTGTGTTGTGAGCGGCCATCTGTACTCTCTGCCACGATGCCTGTTGGCAAGTGCGTAAAACGCACACCGGATTCCGTCTTGTTGACGTGTTGGCCTCCTGCACCACTGGAGCGGAATGTATCGACCCTCAAATCTTCCTTACGGATATTGATTTCTTCCAATTCAAATTTTGGTAACACAGCAACTGTCGCTGCCGACGTATGTACTCTTCCCTGCGCCTCGGTCTTTGGCACACGTTGGACCCGATGTGCACCTGATTCAAACTTGAGATGGCCAAATACATCCTCTCCGTAAATCTCAAGCACCACTTTGTTGAATCCTCCTGCGGTGCCTTCATTGGAGTATTCAATCTCATACTTCCACCCTTTCGCATCAAAGTATTTGGTATACATCCTGAACAGATCACCGGCAAATATACTGGCTTCATCACCACCGGTACCAGACCTGATCTCCATAATGACGTCCTTGTTATCATCCGGATCACGAGGGATCAGCATCCATTTGAGTTTCTCCTCGATCGCTTCTTTCTTTGCTTTGAGGTCCTGAAGTTCGTCCTGTGCCATTTCTCTCATTTCCTGGTCTGCTTCCTTGAGCATGTTGGTGGACGAAGTGATATTGGACAGGATGAGTTCGTACTCATCAATGACGCTGACGAGTTCTGTCAGGTCCTTGTATTCTTTATGCAGTTTAGAAAAAACCTTCATATCCCCGATCACTTCCGGGTCTGATATCCGGAGTTCGAGGTCCTGGTGTTTATGTTTTATAGCCCGGAGGCGGTCAATCATCATAGGGAGGCAAAGATATTAGGAAAAGGTAAAGGCTGAGGCTAAGGAAATGTGAAGGTATAAGGATTACACAGCCTCGATCAACCCGGCATCATTTTCGGATACTTTATTGACGCGATCTGAAACGCGATACCAGGTGAAATACTTTCCTGGAATCGGGTCAAGTTCATGAATAAGATCTTTGGTGGGTATGGTTTCGTCGAGCCATAGTTTCTCCTGCTCAGGTAGCAAGACCATGGGCTGACGATCATGCAGATGCCGGATGGCCGGATCTGCTTCTCTGGTGATCAACGTGAAACTGTTTATCTGTTGCCCTTCCGGATTTTTCCAATGCTCATAAAGCCCGGCGATGGTGAAAATTTCCACATCTTTTATCTGGATGCGAAATGGAATTTTCCCCTCCGGAGTCTTTTGCCATTCATAATACCCATCAAAAGGGACGATGCATCTGCGTTTGTGGAAGGCCTGGCGAAAAGCAGGTTTTTCTTCAATACCCTCAATACGGGCATTGATCATCTTCGAACCGATTTTCATGTCTTTGGCCCAAAAAGGAATCAGGCCCCATCGAAAGAGATGAATGATATCAGGTTCTTCCTGCGTGATCACCGGATGCATGTGGGTAGGGGCCACATTATAATTGGGCAATGGATTGTACCGCTCCAGGTCCTCGGTGTAAAAGGTAGCCCGGAAGCGTTGTTCAAGTTCTTTTTCGGTTTTTGTCAGCGATGACCGTCCGCACATTAGCCCCCTATCCTCACGTATGCATCAATCTTGTGATAATCCTTAAGTTTTTTGACCAGTTTCCTGGCTTCATTGACATCATCAAAACGGCCTACACAAACGGTATGGTATTCTGATAAGTCAAAATTGACAACCTCAGCCTCCTGAAATCCGGCCTTCTTCAATTCCTTGACCCTTTGCTCCGCATTGACCTGCTGTGTAAAGTTTCCGGCTATCACTAGGTGCTGTCCACCAGTAGTTGTTGAAGATGCAGTTGGTTTGGTTTCTGTTTTTGCAGGTGTCACTGCTGGTTTGGTTACGGGTGCCGGAGTTGCCTTTTTAGGATCGGGTTTTGGTTCCGGCTTTTTAGGCTCCTGTACTTTTTTCTCCACCACGGGATCAGGTTTCACTGGTTCCGTTTTTACTTCTTCCATTCTTTCCACTTCCCGTTCTGTAGCAAATTCATCTGTCGTCACAGGCTCTTCTGTCATGACTTCACCCGTCGTATTGTATACTGAAGTATCCGCATCGGCCATGAGCTCATCGGATAGCTGTGTTTCCTTACCATCTACTATCTGGCGAGGATGACGGGGTTTGTCACTGCCCCACACATGACTGATCCAGATGTAAAGGAGTAAGAGTATAAATATGGTGACGAGAATAGTGATGATCCTGTTCATAGCTCGTGTAGTTTTCGGTTAGACATTAGACCTGGTTGCAAAGATAATATATAATTGTAATATGTAATAGGGTGTTTTTCTTGGTTGTTATTTGATTATTGGCTTAGATGGTTAGGAGCTTAGGGGCTTATGGGCTTATAACGCTTATAGGCATATGTAGCTTAGGGGCTTATAACGCTTATGGGCTTATAACGCTTATAGGCTTACAGGCTTGAAGCTTATAGGGATATGAAGTTTATTGATTTAGGGGGTTTGAGGCCTTATAGTTGCATCGAAATCCATGTGCCTGTCAAAGGGTACCGAACACAATTTGAAAAACGGTCCCTGATTTTGCCAAAGGGTACCAAACCCAATTTGAAAACCGGTCCCTGAGCTTGCCGAAGGGCACTAACCGAAACACTCTCTCGCCGCCCACTTAGCTCCGCTAAGTGGCGGCGGAAAGTACTAGCATTTCCCTCCCCTTCGATAAACTCAATAACCCAATTTAATTTTCCAATTTATACCCCCTCAACAAGCAATCAGAGACCACTAAATCAAAATTAAAGTCCCCTTAAGGGGATTTAGGGGCAGAACAAATCTCATCTTTGCGTCAACAAAGAATGATAGCTGACATGCATCCACTCCAATCCATCATTGAATCCGCATGGGAAGAAAGATCCCTGTTGAAAGAAAAAGTCACCCAGGACACCATCCTCGAATGCATCCGTCTCCTCAATAAGGGGGAGATCAGGGTAGCCAATCAGCTATCTCCCGGAGAATGGATCGTTAATGAATGGGTCAAAAAAGCCATTACCCTTTATTTCCCGATACAGGCTATGGAGACTATCGAAGTCGGACCCTTCGAATTCTACGATAAGATCCCACTCAAAAAAGGATTCGCCGCACAGGGTGTACGGGTAGTGCCCCACGCCTTGGTCAGAACAGGTGCTTTTATTGAATCAGGAGCCATCCTGATGCCTTCCTATGTCAACATTGGCGCTTATGTTGGTTCCGGTACGATGGTAGATACATGGGCTACAGTTGGCTCATGTGCGCAGATCGGACGAAACGTACACCTTAGTGGAGGGGTAGGCATCGGAGGTGTTCTGGAACCACCTCAGGCTAGTCCCAATATTATTGAAGACGATTGTTTTATCGGCTCGCGTTGTATCGTCGTAGAGGGTGTGATTGTAGAACATGAAGCAGTACTTGGTGCCAATGTGGTATTGACACAATCCACCCATATCATTGATGTCACCGGCCCAACACCAATTACCTATAAAGGGCGAGTTCCATCAAGATCCGTTGTCATCCCGGGCACTTATGAAAAGAACTTCCCGGCCGGAAAATATAATGTCCCCTGTGCCCTCATCATCGGGCAACGCCAGCCCTCCACCGATAAAAAAGTTTCGCTCAACGCAGCGCTCCGAGAACACCAGGTGGCGGTTTAGCCTTTTACCTGAAGCAAGTAGTATCTTTACGGCTGCATGCAACTGGCCCATTATATAGACCACAGTTATCTCCGACCTGACTGTACCGAAAAGATCATCGATCGGCTCATAGCCGAAACCAAAGAATATGGATTCAAAGCCATTTGTATCCCTCCGATGTATCTTGAATACGCAAAGGAAAAAGCCGGTGAACGGTCCTTTCTTTTATGCACAGTGGCAGGATTTCCTATTGGTTATGACCATGTAGAAGCCAAGCTTGCTTCCTTTCGCAGATCGGCTGATCTCGGGGCGGATGAAATAGATGTGGTCATCAATCTTTCCGCTGTCAAAACAGGACATTGGGATCTGACCAGAGAAGAATTGACGGCATTACATGAAACGGGGGCTGAAAGGGGCATCACCCTGAAATGTATTGTTGAAGCCCAGCTATTGACAGAGGATGAAATCATGCATATCTGTGAGATCAGCAATGAGTTGAAACTTCAATTCGTTAAGACATCCACCGGGTTTTTTGGAGACCCTGTGCGGGAAGACACGATCAAACTACTACGCAGACATCTGGACCCTGCTATCAGGATCAAAGCATCAGGTGGTATCAACAGGTATCATCAGGCTATGAAAATGATTCGCGCAGGCGCAGATCGGCTTGGCTGCAGCCAGAGTGTAGCCATCGTTAAAGAAACTATTCAGGACCAGTAATCCGTTATTCATGCATCCTATTACAGCAATACCGGTGAATTGCTTTTCATACAAAATACTTCTATCCATAATGTGCGTCATGATGGCTGTCGCTGATATCCAGGCACAGATCGTCGAAGAACCGCAGATCACTGCTCTTATGAACAGGTGGAAGAATTACAATTTGGAAAACCAGGAGTTAAGAGGGTGGCGCATACAGATCATGGCCAGTACCGACAGGCGGCAAATGGAAACCGCCAGACGAATCTTTGAACGGCGCTATCCTGAGTACCCGGTTATTTTCGTTCACAATGCGCCTTACTTTCACCTGAAAGTTGGTGCCTTTACGAATATGCAGAAGGCGCAGGCTTTTCTTGCTACAATGAAGGAGGATTATCCCCAGGCGATTCCTGTGACGGATAACATGAAAGTGGAAGAATTGCTCTTATATGATCAATAGGCTGAAAGAATGTAATGAAGAAATTTGACTGGATCAGTTTTGCGATTGTCATCAGCCTGATCGTTATCGGTTTGATGATGATCTATGCGGCCGGGTATCAGCCTGATGCCGAAATTCCTTTTTTCTCTTCGCAGGCCGGTAAGCAAAGTATTTTTGTCGTAGGTGCTTTAGTCATACTGACCGGATCCCAATTGATCGATTGGAAATTTTGGAGCGGTTTTGCTTATCCGTTTTACGCGTTCACCACTTTTCTGTTGGTGCTCGTGCTCATTCTGGGTGCCACCATCAAAGGGTCCACCAGTTGGTTTCAATTGGGTTGGTTTTCGTTTCAGCCATCAGAGCTTGCGAAGGTTGGAACCATCATGGCCCTTGCATCCTTTCTGAGCCATCATCGTACACGTGTATCTGATACGCGTGATCTGATGATAGCCTCGGGCATTATCCTTTTACCTGCTGTTTTGGTTTTAGGACAAGGGGATGCTGGCTCAGCCCTGGTATTCCTTTCCATCTTTCTTGTGTTGTTCAGGGAGGGTCTGGCGATGTGGATTCCTGTTTTACTTTTTATTCTTGGGTTGCTATTTGTGCTTGTGTTAAAATACGATGTGTTTGTTGTCTTGCCGCTTTTGCTTTTTGCGGGGGGTATTTTTTTATTGACCAGTGTCAAAAGGAAACAATCGCACGTCTTTGTCAGTGCAGGGATGATCACGGCTGCGCTAGGGTTTGCATTCCTTGACCGGCTGGATATCGTCATTGGCGTCTCTGTGATCTATATGCTATACGCTGCTATCGAAAACTTCCTGACAAAACAGATCAGGCAAGTGGTGCTTTTATCGCTTGGTATTACGCTGCTATTTGGATTTGCCTATGCAAGCAGTTATCTCTTTACGAATGTACTCGAGCGGCATCAACAGGACAGGATCAATGTATGGCTCAATCCTGAAGATTGTGATCCACGGGGATCGTTGTATAATATCCTGCAGTCAAAGATTGCGATCGGGTCCGGTGGCTTCACAGGCAAAGGGTATCTGCAAGGTTCGATGACTAAACTCAATTATGTACCTGAACAGAGTACGGACTTTATCTACAGTATCATTGGGGAAGAGCATGGGTTTATCGGTTCGATAGCTGTCATTATACTTTTTCTCATCCTCATGCTGCGGGTGATTGATATAGGGGAGCGTGCGCGGATTCCGTTTATACGTCATTATGCGTTTGGTGTGGTGAGTGTCGTGTTCACGCACTTTATTGTTAATATCGGTATGACCATGGGACTCATGCCGGTCATTGGTATTCCGCTTCCGTTTATCAGTTCGGGTGGGTCTTCTCTGTTAGGATTTAGTATGTTGGTGGGTATCCTGTTGAGTATGGACTCTAGTTGGGTGAGGTCTAGGAGGGTGATGTAGTAGGCGCGCATTAACAAAAGGGTCAATTTGTGATTAAGCCCAAAATCAAGTATTGCGTTACATTCAATTAAATAGGATAGAAGCAGCGGTGTTTTTTCTCATCCTTACTAAATATTCCAAAACAAATGGCCAACACGAAGTTAGAATCAATTAATTTTTACTTCCATTTAAAAAAAATAAATCAAGTTATTAAACAATACAAATGCCTAACCTTCTTAATTGTCGTCCTGTTATTTACTCAGCAATTACTTTAACAAAGTGAAGCTACACCCAGAGGTCAAAATGGATTTGAATTGAATTATGGGATGGGATTTATAGAGGGGAAAAATCTGCAACTTGCCTATATCGGAAGCAGTGTAAATGGAAAATTAGACCTTGGCGTCGGCCTGGCTTCCATCAGCCCTAACACTTCATATATTTTTGGTGGCGCCTACCATATCGGCGGTGAAACCAATAAAGCTGGTCTTGCATTGGGTGTGGGGTATGTAGTATACCCGATTTTTGAAAACCACTTTGTGTTTGGCCCTACTTTCTATGCAAACCAGGATATTGGTGGCATCACTTTAATACCAAGTATATCTGTAGAAATTGCAACACTAGATGAAGTACGATATGCTGGAGCTTTTGGGATGGGTATTTTTACAAAAGATCAGGTGGCTTTGGCATTTCGTCCATATTTGATTTTTAGTTCCGAACAATCCTATATGAGTCTGAGTGTAGGAATAATAGCCCGCGCATAGGATTCAAATCGAAGATTTATAGTTTTAACAAAACGGTCCTCTATCCTCAAACGGTTAGCAAGATAGGAGATGAAATTAGGGTGTTGTGCCATACAAGTCAACTACTATCCGTATGTATATGTATGATTTCTATTATTGGAAAATACGTAAAACAGATTTTTGCTGTCATACCCATAGCTTCGAAAAGCCAAACCATCACGCAGGTTGAAAACTTGCAAACACACCGATACTTCGACCTGTACACCCTCTTCCCTGTGCTAAATACCTGCGTAGATATAAACTACGCCGAACAGGAATTTAGGGGCATAAAAAGAGTGGACACCATGCAGCGCCCACTTTTTTTATGTCACTACCCTTCTGGATCAGAAATTCCAGAGGCGTGTAATATTAAACCCTATCAGGATCTGATTGTCACCGAAATTGTTCGCATTATAGGTATGATTGTACTGAGGCACCAGACTCTGGAAGTTACCCACGAAGAGTTGAAAGGCATGACTGCTGGTCACAAACTCAAGTCCGAAACTGAGGTTCGCCTCCGGATCAAAAAATTCCTGGTCTGTGATCGGTAGATCATATTCAAAGATCACACCGATCGTATTCGTGATCTTATATCGCGCCAGCGCACTTGCAGAAAATTGGCCGTATTGATCCTGACCTAAATCATTGCCTTCACTGTCAAATTGATGTTCTTTGAAATTAAACCATGATAAGTTGCCGGAGAGTTGAAGTGAAAATTTGTCCGAAAATTTCCGCGCGATCATCAACTGATGAAAATAGGACCACCGGTCTGAAAATTCTTCAAAGTTGGTGTCCTCTTCTTTGCGAGTATCCACTGCTGCGTTTATATAATAGCTTAAACTCACCGCCGAACCACCCCCTTTCATTTGTTTGAGGATGGCATACTTACCATAAAAATCCCAGAGGTTGTTAAACTTGGTCAAACCAAATCCAACCAACAGTCGATCCACTGGCACATAGTCAACACCCAATCGGATATTGGAAGAGGCAAAGACACCATAAAAATCTTTATAGCCCTGATTCCATGCTCCAAACCGATGTTGAAAATCAGCTTCAAACGTTCCTTTGACCGGAACCATAACGGTTTGCGCATCGATGAGCCAGATACTTTCAAATGTGTTCTTCACCGGTTTGGCAACAACAACTTCTTCTGTCATCACGTCTTCCGCGACTTCATCCTGCGCTTTTAGGTTTCCAAAAGATAGAGAAACTATGGCGATCATGATCACCCCAACTCGAAAAAACGAGCGGATGAGTTTACGATCAATTCTACATGCATTCATTTGAAAATGCTTTAGCCTACAAGATCAATTTCTTAAGTTTTTTGTGCCGCTTTGCCCTATTGCATTGCAGCAATAGAATTATTGAGCAGTGCCATTGAATATTTGAAGTTGTGTACGCCCCGGCTCCTATCTTCTTTAACAAATTTGAAGTTGTACAAGGCACCGGCTTCATGGACTTCAAAATCACCTTTTGTATTCTGGCCAGTGGTCACATTATATAAACCGCGTGCTATAAGTAAGTTCTCAAGTTCTAACAGCTTAGCATCAATCTGCGCCTGACGATCATCCATAAGTGCTACCACATCTGCAACCACCGGATGACATGCAACACATGCTGAAGGATTAAGTACACCTGTCTCGCTGGTGACACGGAAGGTGTGTCCACCTGATGCTGCTGCTTGTTGTGGAGCCATGTGGCAGGTAATACAAGCACCTGCTGTATTGTTTGCCAATAACAGGGTGTGCGCTGAATTTTCATAGACATTAGGACCCGCAAGTTCATATCCACCTAACCCAGGCAACATCATCCCTTGTGGTCCATAGTGTGGTCCATAACGTGTAGATTGAATATTAACCGTTCCGCCAGTAGACGGATCAGGCAATGATGGTGAAACTACCCTTGATTGGTGGCAGCTGATACAAAGATTCGCTTTGCCTAAATCTACAGTTTCTCCACCCTCCCAGAAAGTAACAGGTTCTGTCTGTGTAAACGCCCAGTCTGCTTCAGTATACGTCTGGTGAATCTGGTGGCAGGTATAGCAATTTTGTGGTAGTGGATCTTCAATAGTGGCAGCTGTAGCTCCATTAGGCGCGTCTGTTGCTATCCTTTCCAGAAATCCCTGACTGGTATGGCAACCTGCGCATGCAGTAGTGTTGCGGTCGTAGTTACCACCAGTGGCATGAACAGAATGTTCCCATTGAAATTGCTTGGCGGTAATCACCTGCGAACTTCCATGACACAAGACACAATTTTGCGTACCATCGCCAATCGGACCTTGCGGACCTCCAGGACCTGTAGGACCCAGATTGCCATCTTCACCTTCACAGGAAGCTAGCCCCATGATTATCGCGAGACAAAAGGTGCAAATCAAAAGCATGTAGTTTTTCATATTGCTTGGTTTTTCATTTTCAAAATTTAGGAGAATCTCTCCTTTTGTATCAAAGTTGCCTTTTAACTTCCTTTTCTCAGATGATCAATATCACTCATGTCGTTGATATTTCTCATAGCTCTGTATATTGGTGCATAGGACTGACTGTCCGTGGGTTATTTAATGGGATGGCTTCTTTTAAAAAGCATGTAGCTAAAAGCAAGTAAAAGTATGGTAAAACCTATGATTTTGAGGGTTTTTCCCGGGTTTTTCACAATACGGATGCTTACTGTATTGAGTGAACCTTCCTTACATTCTATAGGTGTGAAGCGGTATCCTTTGTACATTCCGGATTTTCCGGACATCAGGTTCAGTGATTTTGAGGTCTTTTTACTATCCCCCTGGATAGACAAAAAGCAATCACAATACCTGAGCGCTTTATCCCTAATCTCTCCCAGGCCGAGTCTGTAGTCAGCATCCGGGATAGCATACTCTCCACCTTTTCGTCCCCTTCTTTCAGGATAAATAAAGGCGTCTCTGTATCCTTCTCCTGCCTTCCATACTTCAATATGGGCTACAGGATTAAGCATTAAGGTATCCTTTGTCGATGGAACGGCCTTTAAATAAGCATAGTCAGGGAAAGAATATAAAACGGTAAAACCCTCAGTGTCCTGACCTGGCATGGAGTAAAAGACACCTTCTCTCAGCGGCTGCTCTGTAAGCGTGTCATTATGTATAAAATATATCCGTTGGTCCGCACCCGAAAAAACAATCTTGTTTTCCTTTTTCCCCTCACTGTTCACCATCCCATTGACACTATCCGCTGATTTCTCCCAAAAGAAATACAAAGGAGCCCCAAGACTTACTATGTCATCAAGCTTGTTCTTGTTAGGTTGATCCGTTCGAAGGGTTACGATCGGTGTCCCTTCTTTCGTCTTTAATTCAAGCGTGATCCCGGGTGCTACAGGCTTAATCGTATCCCGATTTGATGGGTATTCATAGGCAAATTGAAAATTAGGATACACTGCTCTCAGCCGAAAATGATAATCTGTGTCCCCCACTTTCCGAATTTTCATGGTGTCAGCCGGAAACCTATCAATCAATTTTCCATGTGTGGAGCCGATCTTCTGGGATGATGTATCAGATCTAAAGGCCAATATTTCGAATTCAGGAATGTACTGACGAATCTTAAGGGAATCAAGTGTGATGATCAGCCCAAGTGTCTTCCGGGATGTATCCTGCGTAGAATTTAGGTTGCTTTCAGCAATAAGAGACTTTGCTTCTCCTGCCACCAGGAACATTTCTCCTTTCATACCGGAGAAATGATTTAAACCCAAACCGGTCAGGATGATGATCCCTCCGGCCAATAGCAGACCCTTAGGACTGAAGAATCCTTTCATTATGGTGTCAATTGAATTGGTTTAACGTCAAGGAAAATAAGGTTGGCCTGTATCGGCCAAACTATTTTAAATGAAAGATTTATTCAGCCATTCCGCGCATATAGTGCACGAGTTGCCAGATATCCTCTTCATCGGGGATCTTCTTATTGAAGGCAGGCATATCATCTCTTCCGATCGATGTTTTGTAAAATAGCGAGCCATCTGTCTGTTTTTGGAAAGTGGCTGAACTAAAATCACCACACTTGGAATCCAATTGTGCGGCTTTGGTTCCATCCCCCAAACCTTCTTTTCCATGGCATGATTTACAATGGGTTGAATAAAGTGCTGCAGCAGCAGTCTTGTCATAAGCCACCGGATTTTTTTTGGTCTTATACGAATCCGGCACCGTCCATGGCTTATTCTGTTCCGGAGAAGGAATAAAGGCGGTGACAAGGGTAGCGATTAGGAAAAGACCCAATACATAAACAAAAAGTGTTTTCATTTTATATGTGTTTTCGGTTAAGGTAATAATCACTCGTTAAAATAGGGGTTTCTACGTTCAATACCAGAATTCTGGCCGAATATATTCATCCATTAACATCGGGATAAGACATTTATGGCTGCGCAGCTGGTTTTTCGGATTTTATTCTGAAAAGTTTATACATGATGATAAAATAGTGTGTCCATACGGTACCCATCAGGATAAAGAAGGTGACGACCATCCATGTTGGAGGATGTGGGCTCCATAATGCCCTCGGCAGTTCCTTGACCTCAGCATTAACACTATATCCCCACGGCTTGACTTCCCTGGCTGTCAGGTTACCATACAATTCTGTTTCTTCGATCATTGCTGTGATCTCAAGGTTAGCGTTCTCGTCCCCTGCCAGATCATTTGGAAACTCTATTTCGACAAATCCAGCTTCATCCGTTTCTCCTTCTCCTACTTTTAGAGAAGAAAACATCCGTTTGACATATATCGTGACAGGCGCAGCGACAATAGGCTGAGGCCCGTCTGGGGATGCCGAGGTAGCTGTCAATCTGATTAAGTAGATACTGTCTGCCTTTTCAGTCTGCATGTCCAGTTTTGCAGGATGTATCAATAGATCCGTTTCACTCGGTTTGATAGCGTCCTTGCCCTCAAATCGGGCGATAAACGTAAAATTGCCATCGGCATCTGTTTTCTGTTCTGCTCCTTTATCCACCAGGATGGCAATGCCATTGGCCCCAGTAGTCATATTTCCAAGTGCCAGTTCTTCTCCCTCTGGAGAGACCGAGAAGAAACCGATTTTGGCATCGGGAACTCCTTGATATGATTCATCATACTTGACTCTCAACAAAGCATTCAACTCAATGGAGCCATCCGGAAATTGATTGGCGGTTACGCTCATCTTAGACTTAAATCCATCGGGTTCTGCTGGAGGTTCTTCTGTTTTTAGCGTATCCTCCTGAGCCGTCAACGAGGTCATGCATGTTCCTGACCAGAAGGCCAGGAGCATGATTATACAATGCAGATAGCGTCTATGCCTCAAAGATGAACTGTAGATTTTATTGTTTGTCATGATCATTTGGTTTGAGTGTTGTCATCATAAGATTCTGCTACTTCAGAAACTGGGATCAGGGTCATAAATTTAATTGCGATAGTAAACAGTAATAAAAACAATGCAATACCACTTAATGTCAAAGCCCATTCAACCCATGTAATTGAATAGTTAACGTATTCAGGTCGGATATCTTGAATAGGCAGCAGAGGTGTTTCAAGGGTTGGCACAACGATCAGATATCTTTTGACCCACATGGCCAGCACCATGATAGCAGATGCGAGGGTGATCCATCCGGGCTTCCGCAATTTGGGTGTCGCCACCACAAGTATAGGAAGGATGATCCCACCTACATTGGTGAATAAAAAGAGTTTACCATATTCATCCCAGCCAAACAATTTTTGGATCAGCTGACTAGTCCATGTCTCAGAACCATACCAATCGGTAAGGTATTCTGAAAACGTAAAATATCCATAGCCTGCTGCAAGAACCAACATGATGTAACCCAGATAGGTAAAGTGCTTGTCAAGAATAAAATCATGGAGTTTATACATTCGGCGAAAGATGTATAATGCTACGATGAGGACGCCTGTACCTGAATAAATAGCAGCCAACACAAAATAAGGTCCAAAAATGGTACTATGCCACCCTGGACGCAGGGTCATACCAAAGATCCATGACAAGACAGAGTGTACAATAATGGCAAGCGGAATAATCATGATCGCCATAAGGTTCATGGCAACATTAATACTTTTCTGTTGTGAAGGTGTGTCATGGTAATTGATGGCCATAAAGGCGAAAAACCTTCTTTTCCATTTGGAGAGGTTCAGTGTAGTGCTGTCACGGTAAATGGCAAAATCCTTGACAGATGCGAGATAAAGAAATATAATACTTCCCGTTAGGTAAGTGCTGATCGCCAACACGTCCCAGGTGATAGGAGACTGAAGCCTGGCGAATAAGACAAGGTGATGAAGTCTGTCTAACCTGCCTACGCAAAGGAGAATGAACAAAGGGCCTATAATTGTGGCAATGACTGTAATCAATTCAGCAATCCGAATGATTGGTTTACGCCATTCAACCTGAAATAAGTGGAGAAGCCCTGAAATAACAGCGCCGGCATAACTGATCCCGATAAAGAAAATAAAGTTAGCAATGTAGATACCCCAAACCACGTTGTCTCGCATACCGGTAACCGAGTGCCCTACTGTCACTTGCAAGTACAAGGCATACATCCCCACTGCCAGAACAGACAGCAGCATACCAATCCAAAGTTTTTCGCGCAAACTGGTACGCTCTATCATTGGAGCGAATATTCTCTGTATTTGAATTCCTGTATTTGAAGTCCGCATCATAATCTCACGTCATTATATGATCATTAAAATAAATTGTACTGCTTCTCCTCTATTGTTCTTCCATTATTCCTTTGAACCTGTCTTTGATCTCCGCAGGCAGGTCTTCCATCCCTCGTTCGACCGGGAACATTCTGTCTTTAGGTGGGAGATACCATACCCTTGGCTCCGTACCAAGATCCTCGGCGAAACGATAACCGCCCCGGTCCCTGATGATTTCGGAGAATCGAATAGTCTCATCCCCATTCGTGACCACATCTTCGTTTTGATCACCAAAATAAAATACACCATTTGGGCAGGCTGTTACGCAATCGGGTAGTAATCCCTCCCTGGCCATATCCGGGCAGAAATCACATTTAGCCACGGTTCCTATTTTAGCCGGAACACTGGTTTCCGGAGAATAATCAAGGCATTTGATTTCTTCCGGTTGATCAGGTTCAGACCAGTTGAACACCCTGGTTGAGTATGGACAAGCAGCCATACAGAACTTACAGCCTATACATCTGTCGGTGTCTATGAGTACCAGGCCATCCTGACGTTTAAAGGTTGCATCCACAGGACATACCTTTACACAAGGTGGATTGTCGCAATGAAAACAAGTCTTCGGGAACCAATATGGGGCGGCATCCGGGCTGTCTTTCATCAGTCTGACTTGCAGCCACTCATCCTCCTCAGGTAAGTGATGCATTTTCTGGCAAGCGGTGACGCATTTCCTTGCGTTTCTGCACTTGGCCAGATCAATCACCATGACAAACTTCCGTCCCGGTATTCCTTGTCGTGCTATTTCCTTCGAAACGCCTACTGTTTTATGCACATGTTTGACGTGGCTGGAATCTACTGTTACCAACTCACCGTCCGGAGATAACAAGACCACCTTCTCCCCTTCTTCCTTGCTATTCGAACTGCATCCGCACACCGCACTTCCGCATGCTGCAACGGTCACACCCAGTGCCGCTTTCTTAATGAAGTCTCTGCGTTCATTGATCCATTCGATATCTGTCTCTTTCATGGCTATGCTTTGGATTTATTGGCGACTTCCGACCAGTTAAGAATATCTTTATTTTTTGTTTTCTCCCGGCTGGCTGACTGATCCAGTATCCTTTTACTGACCTCGACCAATTTGCCATCAGCTGTCAGCATGGATACCTTTTCATCATCCTCTGTAAATGATGTCATCGCCTCTGCTTTTTGGGTCAGAAGGGCTGCTCCGCTGAGAATACCCAGCGACAGGAACTTTCTTCGGGATCCCGGTTCAATTGATTTCTGCTTGGTCATAGTATGGTAATTAAGTGTGTGTTGATTCAATTGATTAATAACTCCACAAGCGGGTCATGTTAAATCCGATGAGCCACTCAGGATCCCACAGTGAGAACTGATCATTGCCAAATCCCCAGTTCTGATTGTAAAAGTTGTTGCGCTGAGGGACAATACTTTGAAAATTGCCCATAAAAATCTGAAACTGGTGAGCACTGGTGGTAAACTCTACCCCGAAGGAAAGATTAGGCTTTGGATCTCTACTGTCGGACGATTCAGGATCATTGGACGTGCGAGCATTGAGCGGCTGATCATAATTGATCAGGATGCTGGTGGAATTAGAAACTTTATACCGCAACGAAGCTGAAATGGAAAAAAGGTCATTCTCGATTTCTTCCACTGCTCCTGTTTCTGCATCTACAGAAGGATAAACAGCATTGAAGTGTGAGATACTACCGCCAACCTGAACAGATAAGTTTTCTGTAAACTTTCTGGCCACTAACAACTGATGAAAAAAGGACCAGCGCTCTGTCTTCTTGAATTCAGGCGGATTAGGAAACTGATCTTTATTTCGGGTATCCATTGCCGCATTTACATAATAAGTAAGACTTACAGGACTTCCGCTGGTAGTCATTTGTTTGAGAAGCGCATATTTAGCATTAAAATCCCATGTCAGATTTTGTTTGGTAAGGCCAAAACCAACCATGAGATTGTTAATGGGTACATAGCTAAAGCCGAGACGGATATTTGATGGAGCGTATAATCCCCAGAAATCTTCGAATCCATTCTCCACCAGGCCGAAACGATGCTGGATATCAAATTCCAGCGTATTCTTAGGGGATACCATCACCGTTTGATTATCGATGATGAAAATACTCCCAAAGGTGTTTTTTACAGGTTTGCTTTCCTCGGCAGCCATTTCTGCTTCCTGCGCCCACAAGGTGACTCCTTGTAACAGGAAAATGAACAATACACCAAGAATTTTATAGCTAGCTGATTTCATTATGTCGTGATTTTATCCTGTTAATTATTTAGTGCCCCCAAAGTAATCCAGCGGAGAACAGTAGCATTGTCAGTAGCATTGGTTCCAAGCGGAGGCATTGGTCCTTTTACATTATTCATCCACAGATATAAATCACTTTCCTCCGGAACCTCAACATTGATATATCCGCCGGTCCAAAGTGCATCATAGGCATTAGCAGCCCGTAAATCCGGTGGAGGCCCTGAGCCATTGTGACAGCCGGCGCCATTACAACTCTTATTGAAAAGGGGGGCTATATCCTGAGCGAAAAAAACTTCTGCCCCAGGATCCGGCTCGTATGGCAACACTTCATCATAAGCACAGGACGCAACTGTCAGCAGCATCCCGATGATCATGATGGTTTGAATGATTGATGTGTTTTTCATATGCTTTTCTGTTCGTTTTGATGCTTCGGGTTTCAATAGAAAATAATACCCTTTTTCAGGTAATAAAACTACCACCCCCGGAGGCGTACCATTAATGAGATGCATCAGCAGTGGTTATGATTGTGATCATTATTTTGGGATCAGAATAACTGCTTAACCAACAAGAAGAGGAATCAAGGCTCAAATCATCAAACCAAGCATCTGTTATCTATCCCGGGCTTCCGATTGAAAATTTGCAACATCTTTGAATGTTCAATGGGGAATATCTCCTAACTCGGCAGCCGTTTGTTGCAATGACAGGCACCGAATTGTTGAGGTGCAATCAACCTCGATATATTCACCAATCACCGGTTTGATGGTCCTGAGACTTAGTACATTCAATGGATCATCCTCGAATGTACCTTCAAGTTTTATTTACGGACGGATCGATCTGTGATCCTCAAAATGCTTCGGATAGGCAAGAATCACACTGAAAAAGCGACTATCATCCCTGGAAATCATGCTATCCTTTACGATTTTGAGGTCGGGAAATGCAGCCATGGCTAGCATCATATCTTCACGATAATCACGGCGCTCTTTTCTCGAACTACTTTTGCCATCTCGCGCAGGCACTACATACGCATAGAAAAAGCTATGGCTGTATTCAATCTCGTCAGGAGAAGAGCATGAGGACGATTAGTTTTAAGCTTAATATTACTCGCCTTGTACAATCATGCGTTAGAAGACGAACCATACTCCCCTCTCTTCCGGAAAACCTGATTCATATGTAATGCTGTTCCAAAAGAGAGGGGGCGGGGGTGAGTTCTCCGTAATGCTATGGCCTGATAAGCGGGGATAACCCCCCTCTCCACAACTACCGCCCCGAATTGTATCTTTACCCCTCTTCATTCCTTTACCTATTAACAATACATGGGAACCATACGCGCAGGCATTACAATAGGAGACATCAATGGTATCGGCCTTGAAGTCATCATCAAGACACTTTCTCACCCTTCAGTGACTCAGCTATGCACGCCGGTGATCTATGGCTCAAGCAAGGTGGTCAGCTATCATAAAAACATCGTCAACCCGGGTGACTTCTCATTCCATACCACCGCCACGGCAGATAAGATCTATACGCAGAAAATCAATGTGGTGAATATTTGGCAGGATAATATCAACATCGCCCTGGGCAAAGAGACGGAAGAAGGTGGAAAAATAGCCCATATCGCCCTAGACAGGGCTGTCAGAGATCTTAAAGACGGCCATATCGACCTTCTGATCACTGCCCCCATCAATAAAAACGCCATGCAGATGGCCGGTTTTCAATATCCCGGCCATACCGAATACCTGGCCCATGAGTTCGGTGTAAAGGAAGGATTGATGATGATGGTGACCGATACACTCAAAGTGGCTATAGTGACCGGCCATATGCCGCTAAGTCAGGTTGCTCCGGCTATCACTCGCGAGAACATCAGGGCGAAACTTGACATGCTGATCAAATCGTTGCAGATTGATTTTGGCATCGCGCGTCCCGTCATTGCCGTGCTGGGGCTTAATCCACATGCCGGCGAAAACGGTTTCCTGGGTAAGGAAGAAGAAGAAATCATACGTCCCGCCATCATCGAAGCAAAAAAATCAGGAGATATCATCATGGGCCCTTATTCCGCCGATGGCTTTTTCGGTGCTATGAATCACAAGAAATTTGATGCCATCCTCTCCATGTATCACGACCAGGGATTAATCCCTTTCAAGATGCTCCATTTTCAGGATGGTGTCAATTACACCGCCGGATTGCCTTATGTAAGGACCTCACCTGATCATGGAACAGCCTATGAAATAGCAGGAAAAAATGAAGCTGACCCATCTTCGTTCAAGTCAGCCCTCTTTATGGGACTGGATATATTCAAGGCCCGAGACCGTCACCGCAAGGACATCGCCAACGCAGTACGAAAAACACCAAAGCCATCCGAAATTCCTGAAGAGATGTAATTTTTCATTACGTGAGATTGGTTTATCAGGATTCAGGAGGCTTTGGCTACTGAAAATGAACGAATTTTAACAACACCCATTGATCAACGTATTTCATTTTTGGGATGAGCCTACATCGCCGGGAGTTGTAAGTTTTGATGGTGCTATGTATTGTATCGTGTAGTAATCTAATTCATGCAGGTTATAGAGTTTGATCGTTCTGATCAATTTATCCGCATAGGTGCAATCAGATGCATATCCGCAGATCTGAAGCCCATTAGCCCATTCCTCATACTCCGTGCGATCATATACAAACAAGGGCATATAATGCGGCGTGGACATTAAAAAATCACTGTGGTCTGCATAGGATGCAACGACAGAATCATATTTTCGGAAACAAGATGGAATAAGATTGCCTTTAGCATCACGGTCATCATCAGGATGATAATGGGCGCTGCCGGTCCAGTAACTTTTACATTTAATCCCAAAATGATTATTGGACTCCCGCGCTAATTTTGAAACGCCTGCATTTGATTCGATGATGGCCTGAGCCATGGTGATACTTGCAGGAACACCGGAACGAACCATTTCATCGATCGCTACGTACTTGTAGCAATCTATGTAAGAGATTACATGCGGCTTTGTACTTTCCTTCGGGCTCATATAGATGAGCATCATCAACAGAAGGGTGCTTTTGAAAAATATCATACAATCGGGGAGTAGGTATGTCAATATCTTCTGACTCCATGCCAAATTCTATGCCAAATACCCTCCGAGTATACTTTTAGGCTGAAAAACTTACTTTTGATGATGCACCATGATGTACCTATTTCGACAGCACACTTGATTCCTGAGATAGATGAGCTGCTGATCACATTACTCAAATCACTTCAACCTGAAGACTATGGTATGATTTATACCCTCGAAAACACGTTATTACATTTTATAAGCCAGATTGGCTGTGCACCGAATTATTCATTATGACCAAAATTACTTTAGAGCCGATCACACCAGCGCCCTCACCTGATAACAAAAAAGTGATCATCAATGATTATGACTACCTCGAAGGACCTAAATCAAGGACCAGTGAACTGGTCTTTACCATTAAAGCTGTCTTACAGTTTATTAAAGGATTTCGAAAACTCCATTTTGTGGGTCCGTGTGTTACGGTCTTTGGTTCGGCGCGATTCAAACCCGGACATGAATATTATACCATGGCGGAAACCGTCGGCGCGGCGATTGCAAAAACAGGATTTACATTGATGACAGGTGGTGGTCCCGGGATCATGGAAGCAGCCAACAAGGGAGCATTCGAAGCGGGAGGTGCCAGCATCGGCTGTAATATCAGGTTGCCGCATGAACAAGCGCCAAACCCGTATATGCATGATTGGGTAACACTCGATTATTTTTTTATCCGGAAATTCATGCTACTCAAGTATTCGTATGCTTTTGTTGTACTCCCAGGTGGATGGGGTACAATGGATGAAATGTTTGAAACCCTGACGCTGGTGCAAACAGGTATGATTCATCATTTTCCTGTCGTCCTCATGGGTAAAGAATACTATGAACCGCTTATAAAATACCTTAATTATATGATCAAAGAAGGTACGATCTCCGCAGCGGATTTAAACTACGTGACCCTTACTGATGATCCTGATGAAGCCATCGCTCATATGGAAAAGTATATCACGAAACATTTTAAAATCAGAAAACGCAAAGGTTTCTGGATCCTTGGTGAGCGAAAAAGAAGGAAATACAATTAATGGAATTGCAACATCACGTTTCAGCAAAATGAATTGCGACCGTTTTAAAGTAAAATTAAATCCACGTTTATCACCTGACTTTTCGTTTTGAAGAGCTTAACGAATCAACCTTTTTATCCGCTTTCGACAGGTAACGATATGATTGGTCGGCTGGTTTATAAAAACTTATATATGTCCCTTTGAGACATGACAGGCAGCGGTTTTTATGAAACAGTATCTTTAGCTTTATATTCTCCTATTTATATGCTTCCCAACTATCTACTATGAAAAAAGTCTTATACTCCATTCTTCCCACCATCTTTTTGATGATGGCTGCTGTGGGCGTTCAAGCCCAATGCCATGCTGGATTTACCTGGGAACAAATACCCGGGACCCTCCAGATCCATTTTCAGAATACCTCCACCAGTGAAAATGACATCATTTCCAACATCTGGGATTTTGGGGACAACCATGAAGGCGACGGGATAAATCCTACCCATTCCTATCCGGAACCAGGCACCTACCTTGTATGCCTGATCATCCATGACAGTGAAGGGTGCGCAAGCGATGTATGCCACGAGGTGACGGTGCAACCGTTGCAATCGGAATGCGATGCCAGTTTCACCTGGGAACAGATACCAGGTACCTTTCAGATCCACTTTAATAGTACATCAACGAGTCAGTATGATATTGTCTCCTATCATTGGGATTTTGGGGACAGCCATGAAGGTGATGGCCATGATCCCTATCATACCTATAGCGCACCGGGGTCTTATCTTGTCTGCCTGATCATTGAAGACAACGAAGGATGCGTCAGTGATGTATGCATGGAGGTGACCGTCGAAGGGATACTATCCGAATGTGATGCCAACTTTACATGGGAACAATTCAGCGGATCGTTAGAAGTCGATTTTACAAATACGTCTGAAAGCGATCATGATATTATTTCTTTTGTCTGGCATTTTGGCGATGGCCATAATGGTGATGGCCCGAATCCTTCCCACACCTATAATGCACCAGGAACCTATGTCGTATGCCTCATCATCACCAATGAAGCTGGCTGTATCAGTGATGTATGTCATGAAGTACAAGTCCAAGCGCCCGAAGGTGATTGTCATGCTGCTTTCACTTGGGAAATAATTCCAGGAACTTTTGGTGTCTATTTCTTCAGTCAGTCCACCAGTCAAAACGATATCATTTCGTACCACTGGACTTTTGGAGATGGCCATGACTCCAATGATCATAACCCTTCTCACGAGTATAATGAACCAGGCACCTACCTGGTGTGTCTCCGGATTGAAGATACCGAAGGTTGTGTCGGTGAGATTTGTCATGAAGTACATGTTGAAGGCGAAACATCAGGATGTCATGCTTCCTTCAACTGGGAACAATTCGAGGATTCACTGGCGATTCATTTCAACAGCACTTCGACGAGCGAACATGATATCATCTCTTACCATTGGAATTTTGGG
>JBBRDL010000038.1:0-29067 GCA_038203965.1 Chitinophagales bacterium
CGGAGAGGCAATATGGCGAGTGGCCGATATGGTATTCTTCCTATTCCTATGGCAGTTGGAATCTACTATCAAAATTGAATGGAGCAGTAGATACAACAATTATTCGTTTAGCATCTGGATGATTGGGATTGATCAGGTAGTTGAATTCTTGATGGACTATGCAGCTAGGCACTTTCAATACTGCAGCCTCTTTTCCTTTAACAAAATCATCGCCGATGAACTGAGTTTCTAGTCTTGGGGGCTTTGAATCCCAGTCCGCTGGCAAGTCCTCCTCTCTCAATTCAAGAATAGGTATTTTCATCAGGTATTTCGATTTCCACGTAATGTCTATCCAACGGAAGATCTTCGGTAAGATCAAGATGAACAGCTACTTCAAGCGTAGCTAACGCTCGTGATTCAGCGGTATAGACCAAATATGTATTCAGGCTATTCCATCTATACCCTTCTGTGAGAGCCGCTCCAATTCCTTCCAAGGTAGTTTCAAGATATTTTTCTCTTTCGATTCTAAAGACTTTCATTACGCCAAATTTCCAAATTCGAGCCTATTTAGCGCATTACGAACTTCTTGAATTCCAGTTAGCGAGTCAAATAAACTTTCAGGTGCAACACGCCCTATTGACACATTCGGTTTCTTCAACCAACGATGAAACTTTTCCTTTTCATGATTGAATACGTCTAAGCCAAAATCAAGTAATTCTGTCAATACTAAAACAACTTCGCTATCTCTACCGCTGAGATGCTCATTTTCTCTTTTCTTCTTGTTGTATGTCGTTTGTGCTACGCCCAAATACCGTAGCATCTGTGAGACAGGCAGATTTGCTTTTCCACCAACAACTTCTATCGCCTCATATGGCAATCCTGCACGTATGATGGCTACCCTTTCTAGTCTGCTTCCCCACGAAACTTCACCAAATGTTGTAACGATTGCCCATTTAGCACTTTTCGTTCTTGCTTTTTCAGCACGTTTGATACTTATTTTCGGATCAAATGTCTTTACATTAAGACTTCCTTTTCCTGATTTTATGGCCATGGTAGTGTATTTGCTGTAAATATACAGCAATTTTGCTATAAATCCAACTGCTGCCAATTTTGACCCAATACGTACTTAGGTTTTGGTGTTGTTGTCAGACATGTTTTATTACGATGGATCGGGAGGAAGCTCTTGAAAACCCCGAATTGGCGACCCAACGAACAAGAGAATTATACAAACTCAAAGACTATCCTGATGATTGGATTGAAAAACGAATGAGAAGCATAGCCATTCGGGAAGAATTGACCGATGAATGGAAAAACAGAGGTGTAAAGGAACAAAAGGAGTATGCAATACTTACAGCGGAAATTTCAAAAGCGACATTTGGATTGACACCTTCCGAATATAAAAAGGTAAAGGGACTAAAAAGCCAAAACTTACGAGACCATATGACCGACCTTGAATTGATTTTTTCAATGCTTGGAGAGGCTTCGACAACTGCAATTGTTAAAACTAAAAATCCAAAGGGATTTGTTCAAAATAAAGTTGTCGCCAAACAAGGGGGGGACAATTGCAGGGGATGCAAAAAAAAAAGCATTAAAAAAAAAGACAGGTGAAAAAGTAGTTTCAAAAGACAACTATTTGCCTGAAAAAATGACCCGACATTTGGATAAGGGGAAAAAGAAATAGCCAAATGCAAAAGCAAGCACGTTTGCAATTCGCTCAACCCAACGTCTCTTCCAGCGAAGCTGACCCCTTATTCCGGTATACTGACCCCTCTTGCTTCTCAAAGTAGTTGGACTATAGTGTCAATGAACGATGGTGATGTTATTTTCTTTTTCTTAAAGTATACTGCTCCAATTTTCGTTTCTTCGTCACCTACCAATACAAAAGACGAAATACTTTAATCCATATCCCCCAATGAAATTCCTCCACACCGCCGACTGGCATATAGGCCAACTCTTCCACGAATATGATCGCACCTACGAGCATCAACGTTTCCTTGATTGGCTATTAGATACGCTTGCAAGTGAACAGATTGATGTCCTACTCATCAGTGGAGATGTATTTGATATGCCCAATCCTTCTGCGGCCTCAGTATTTATGTTTTATACGTTTCTCAATCAGGCAGTAAAAGCTAGTCAGGATTTGCAGATCATCGTTACCGCAGGCAATCACGATTCAGCGGCACGGCTGGAATCACCCAAGCCACTCCTAGAGTCTTCTAAAATCCACATGGTGGGTCTCGTAGAGAAGGATAAAAACGGGAGCATTGACTACAGCAAGATTACGATACCAATATCGGATAAGGACGGCAATATAGTATGCTGGTGTATTGCGGCTCCTTTCTTACGCCTGGGTGACTATCCGACGATACCCGATGTCGACAATCCGTATACAGAAGGTGTGGCTGCATTTTATACAGCGGCATTCCAGTATGCTCTATCGCAAAGGCAAAATGGCCATGCCATCATCGCCATGGGACACCTGCACGCCCAGCAAGCCGAAACAGGCGACCTGGACAAAATGGAACGATTGATCATGGGCGGCGTAGAGTGTATTTCCGCAGCCTCTTTTCACCAGGATATTGCCTATGTCGCCCTCGGACATATTCACAAAGGACAGGCTATTGGCGGCATGGAACATATCCGCTATAGCGGCAGTCCACTCCCTATGTCATTCTCCGAGCGAAATTATGTACACCAGGTGGTCACTTTCGAAATTGAAAACGAAAAAGTAAAAAACATCGGGCACCTCGACATTCCCGTTACGATACCGGTACTCAGCATACCTGCCAAACACACTGTCATTGAAGAAGCATTTATCGAACTCAGCAATCTTCCAGAGGCCGGAGAAAACCGTGAGACAGCACCTTATCTCGAAGTACGTATACTGGAAGACAAACCCGACCCTTCCCGCAGACATAAAATAGAACAGGCCATACAAGGCAAGCACGTACGGCTGGCCACCATCAATGTCAAGTCATCCGCCACCAATACCTCAACGCAGGCACACGCCGATACGCTCCAAAAACTCGGTGAGCTCAATCCAGCCGATATCTTTTCAAAGATTTACGAATCAACCTACGGCAATCCTGTTCCCACAGAGATGCTTCAATTGTTCAACCAAGTGACCCATGAGGTAGCACAAATGGACGAAGCATGAAGATCCTGGCTATACGCATCAAAAACCTGGCTTCACTCGAAGGCATAACCGATATTGATTTTACACAAGAACCTTTACGTGGTGCAGGTATTTTCGCTATCACAGGTCCAACAGGTGCCGGCAAGTCTACAATACTGGATGCCCTGTGCCTGGCCTTGTATGCACAGACACCACGCTACAATAAATCCAGCGATCCTCACCAAAACATACAGGACATCTCGGGCAATAACATCACCCAAAGCGATGCAAGAAAAATACTGCGTGATGGAGCGGGGGATGGTTACGCTGAGGTAGATTTTGTAGGCGTAGATGGACACCGTCATCGTGCGCAATGGAGTGTAAGACGAGCAAGAAATAAAGCAGAAGGAGCTTTACAAGCTTATCAGGTTACATCAAAAAATCTCGACACTAATACAGATGTGCAGGGAACAAAAACAGAAGTGCTTGTTTCTATTACACAAAAAGTAGGCCTTACCTTCGACCAGTTTACACGTGCCGTGTTGCTCGCTCAGGGCGACTTCACTGCATTTCTCAAAGCACCTAACAGCGAAAAATCCGAGTTGCTAGAAAAGCTCACCGGCACTCAGGTCTATTCCGAAATCTCAATGCGTATCCATGAACATCACAGGAGAGAGAAAGAGGAATTTAAAATGTTGGAAGTTCAAAAAGAAGGTATCATTATCCTCACCGAAGATGAACTTGAAACCCTCACCAATCGTAAGACAGAACTCATTCATTTGTTGAAAGAACAACAAGACAATGAAAAAAACCTGACCAAAGAAAAGGAATGGCACGAAAGACTCCTAACGTTTCAAAAAACACTTGAAGCATCTGGTCAAGCACTCGAAGTAGCTAACATAGAAAAGCAAGAATCTGCCGACACTGAATTAAAACTGGCACAGTTGGAACAAATACAACCAGTAAGAGTGTGGGCACAGACCTTGACTAATCAACAAGAATTATTTGCACAAAAGAAGTCAAAACATAAGGAATTCGAAGAAGCGTTTCTCTTGTTGGAAGATCAACAGAAGAAGCAAAACGAAGCATTAACTCTTGCGCGTCAAACCCTTGATTCAAAAACCAAAGAGCAGGAACAGGCACAGCCACTATTAAACCAGACCAAACAACTCGATACACAGTTGAAAGACCGTGTAAAGCAACTGGAAACAGGTGAAGCTGAATTACAGAAAGCGAAAAATTCATTTGCCGCGCATGAAGAACAAATAAAAAAACAACAACAGCAGGCACAACAGCTTCAGCAAACAATAGGGCAGTTGGAAGCTTATGCTACTCAGCATCAAAATAGGAGATCACTTGCTGAAAATGATAAACTGGTTTTAGCAACCTTGGCCGATTCCCGGAATACGTTGCAGGAAGAGAATCAGGCACTGGAAGACATAAAGCGTACACAGGAAATGCTTGACGCAAAACAAGCAGAAGAGAAAATGCAAATTGAAACACTTGCTCTCGCCAAAGAGTCTGAACAGGCACATGCTACTGCTTATGCTGAATTGCAAAAGGTAGTGGCAGCTATTGATATTGCCATCCTTCAGCAAAACAAAAGTGAAGTTGATGGACATGTGCTAGAAGCCGTATCGGCTATTGCTGATTGGAATACTTTGTTTGATGCGATCACTTCAGACGAAAAAATCAAAGCTGCTTTAAAGAAAAGCAAGGATGAGCTGGAGGAGACCCGGCAAAAATTGCTGAACGCATCCAAGGAACTGGAAACCTCCCAAACCAGGAAGGAAGTAGCATCTAACTCCCTGGAGATCGCCAGGCTGGAATTGAAAGAAGATGTAGTCAGTCTCCGGCAGCAGTTAACGGCAGAGCATCCCTGTCCTGTTTGCGGAAGCACTGATCACCCTTATGCCGCACATGACCCACGCCTGGAGAAAATATGGAACAAACTCGAAGCTGAATTCAAACAACAGGAGTTAAATTATACCAATGCACTGACAGCCCAAACTGCATTGGATGAAAATGTGAAACAAGCAGAAAAAGAAATTTCCAAACTTTCCGATGACGAGATACTCTATGATCAACGAATAAATGATTCCAGAGAAAAGTGGATTCGATATTCACGCCACGATGAGACAGAAAATCATCCACCTCAAGAAGTTGCAGATTGGTTGCAACAGCAACTCGCCGCACATCAGGATCAACAAAAAACCCTACAAAAGCAGCTTGAACACGGGCATCAACAACAGCTCGCATTGGATCAACAAAAGAAGCTTCATGAGGATGCTGTAGCTCAATACAGGGTGGCTGATGATACCTTAAAAGACATCCGCAGAAATATAGAGTCATATAAAGAGAAGCTGGAACAGTCGAAAAAGGATTTTGGCAAGGCTGTTCAAAAACTGGCACAGACGCAGGAAAAACTTGCTACCTATTTTAGTATCAAAGATTGGTTTGATAATTGGAAGACGGATGCTGATGCCTTTACGCAGACGATCACCCAATTTGCAGCGCAATGGAAAGCCAATATGGAAAACCTGGAAAAATCCAGGCAGGAGCAGCAAGTACTTGCTGCTACCATTAAAGGCGAAGAAAATAAATTGCAACTATTGACTGATGAGGTGACTAAAAAAAATGAAACCGTGCAGGGGCTTTCTCTTCAATACCAAACGTTATTTGATGAAAGAAAAAAACTTTTCGAAGGCCGAGCACCGGATGATGTGGAGCTTCAATTAAAAACTGCTGTTGACAAAGCCCGCGAAGAGCTCGACCATCACAAAGCCAAACAGGAACAAATTCAAAACCACATCACCCGCACTATCACCCAACGAGATGCAACACAACAAGAGCTTCAACGCCTAACTGTTGAAATATTGGAGTTGGAAAATAAGATCACTCAGTGGCTTGATATCTACAATACTAATCACACTCCACCTATTGCAAAGGAAGAATTGGAGACATTGATGGCTATACCAAATGAATGGATCGAAACCAATCGTAAAGCACTCAAACAAATCGAGATTAATTTACTACAGGCTCAAACAATTCTGAATGAGCACAAAACTGCATTAAATAAACATCAGGAAACCCGATTGTCCGAAAGGTCAATGGAAATTGTTGATGAATTACTTATCGAAGCACGAGCCTCTTTAGATAGAACTACACGCGAAGATGCTGAGATTATTCAACGCCTTAGACAAGATATTGAAAATCGTAAAAAGGCCGGCGCCTTGCTGGACCAAATTTCCGCCAAAGAAAAAGTAGTAGACAACTGGGCACAACTCAATCAGGTAATTGGTTCGGCAGATGGTAAAAAGTTCAGACAAGTTGCACAAGAGTATACGCTGGATGTATTGCTCGGCTACACCAATGTACAACTCGATATGCTGAGCAAGCGTTTCGTATTACAACGCACTCCTGCCAGCCTCGGTCTACAAGTAGTAGACCAGGACATGGGCAACGAAGTCCGCACCGTCAACTCCCTTTCCGGTGGTGAATCCTTTTTGGTTTCGCTGGCATTGGCTCTTGGCCTAGCCTCCCTTTCCTCCAGCCGCATGCAGGTAGAATCGCTGTTTATTGACGAAGGCTTTGGCTCCCTCGACCCCAATACCCTCAACATAGCCATGGATGCCCTTGAGCGCCTGCACAATCAAGGCCGCAAAGTTGGCGTCATCTCCCACGTGCAAGAGATGACCGAGCGAATACCAGTGCAAATCAAAGTCAGTAAACAACAGAGCGGACGGAGCGTAGTAGAGATTATTTAAAAATATAAACCCTGTTCAGCGTAGGTACAACCTACCGAACCGGGACGATTAGTTATTAACATAATATTACTCGCCTAGTACAATCAGGTGTTACATTACCAATCACACCCCCCTCTCTTCCCGGAAATACTGTTTCAAATGTCATGCTGTATTTAAGAGAGGGGGCGGGGGTGAGTTCACCGTAGAGCTGTGACTCCCCAACAAGGCGGCGGCGGATGAGTTAAATGTAGATCTGTTTCAACAGATTCTTGGCTAGACAAAGTTTAAGAATCGCAAATTGAAAATTTGCTGACGCGAAAGCGTAGATACAATCTACGCTTAACAGGCATAGGGGGCGGGGGTGAGTTCACCGTAGATCAACTCTAATCGCCTAAACACCCAGATTCGTCCGAAACATCTGTATCGCAATCGCAAGCAAGAGAATTCCAAAGATCTTCCTCAACGCATCCGTTGCCGCTTTTGGCAATTTCCTTGCAAGGAAAGGCGTGCTGCGCAAAACAAAAAAGATCACAATCAGATTGACGGCTATACCAATGATGATTTCAAAAGTTTGAAAACTGGAACGCAACGAAAGAATCGTCGTGAGGGTACCTGCACCTGCCAACAAAGGGAATGCGATTGGTACAATACTTCCTGATGAGGTTTCTGATGGATCGGATTTAAAGAAATGAATGCCCAACACCATCTCCAATCCGATAAAGAAAATAATCAGCGAACCCGCCAAGGCAAACGAACTGACTTCTATGTGAAACAATCCAAGGATCGCTACACCAAAGAAAAGAAAAGCCACCATCAGGATGCCAGCAGTAAGCGTAGCGGTTGGGGCATGTATCTGCACACCCCGTTTCTTGAGGTCAAGGATGATCGGCAAAGATCCGATGATATCAATCACCGAAAATAGGATCATGGTTACGGATAAGACAGCTGAAATAGCCATTGTTCATTTGTTTAATTTCGTCAATATTAATGCTTTTGGAGTGTAATTTGTTTCAATGTGTTATATTTAGTGTCAAAATACCTCAGATACGCATTTTAAAGGAAATTCAAAAAATATTTTGACATGAATCAGGCACTTGAAAATCAAATTGACAGCACCGATGTCCGCATCCTGGAGGCCTTGATGGCTGACGGCCGGATCGCTTATTCTACGCTCGCCGATGAAATCGGATCCTCCAACACACTCGTTCATCAACGCGTGAAAAAGCTAAAGGACCAGGGCATTCTTAAAAAACCTGTCTTCCTCGTTTCGCCCGTTCATGCGGGCTACGACACCACTGCATTTGTCATGATCATCGTGCGGGAATCAAATGAAATCATGACGGTCATTGAATCCCTGAAAAAGATTCCTGAAGTAGTAGGTTGTATCAGTATCATGGGCCGCTATGACCTGATGGTCCGCGTCTACGCCGTCAACAACCGACACCTCCAGGATATAGTACATGAAAAGTTACAAGCCATTCCCGGCGTGGAAGGCACCAATACCATGGTCGCATTTGAAGTCAGCTTTGAGCGCCAAATCGCGATTCCCGATGCAGAGACAGTGGCGTTGTATAGAGCACATAAAAAGGCGTAGGGCAGGGGGCAGATCGTAGCGCAGCGAAGATCCCGCCCGGTGTGGGCAGCGCGAGGGCGAGGAGCAAAGGGGGCATATCGAGGACAAAAGATAGGAGTTGAGTAAGAGAGTAATATGCCCTTACACTCTTTCTGTCTCACTGTCTTACACTCTTTCTGTCTCACTGTCTTACACTCTTTCTGTCTCACTGTCTTACACGCTCACCGTCTTACACGCTCACTGTCTAACACTCCTAACTCATCATGCCCACCTATCGATATGAGAATGATCATATCATCCTGTATCACAAAATCAATCATGATTCTATATTGCAAATTGACAGAGACAGAATAGTAATCTTTCAACTTGCCGTGAAGCTTGTGAAGACGGAGAGAAGGATGAAAAGGATTGTTTTCAAGGATTTTGAGTGTTTTATAATATTGCTCGCGCAGTTCAGGATGTTTTTTTCTAAACTTTACTAAGTGGCGCTCATATGTTTTTGTGGTGAGAAGTCGGGGCATCAGGAAATGCTACTTCGTTGTTTTCTTTTTATCCATCCATAATCTGTCCATGTGTTGATCTGAAGTTTCGACCACGTACTTCCCATTTTCAATATCCTTAATCGTTTGTTGGTATGCCATTTCCATTTCGGCCATCCTTAATGTTTTATAGTCTTCAGCTTTCAGCACTACATATTTGACCCGCCCCCGAACAGTTATACTCAAACGGTCATCTTGCGTGAGTCCATCTTCAATGGCTTTTACACCACGTGTCTTTATATCATTGGCAGTTATCATGTATCCAAAAGTACGGTCAATAGTACTATTAAAAGTATTTTTAAAAAATAGTCAATCCATAACTTTCAAATTCCATTCGTTTCGCTCGTTCAAGTCTCAGACTTGAATGCAATATTTCTCGAATCTCTCGACGCGAATGTGAAACACACTTTCTCACTCTTCCTGCCGCATCATTTCATGATGGCGGGATCCTTGTATTGAGCCGAGTCGAAGTATTCGCTGCGCTACGACTCACCCACTCACCCTCTTACTCTCTCACTCTCTCACAATTCTGTCTTTACACCACATTTTTCCGGCTCCGGGCACAATAATCAATATTTCAAGTATGTTATTAGGAGTGTATAAAATACTGAGTATGAAGCAAGAATTTACCCAACTACAATTGACAAGACTGGTTTATGGTGAGACGACAAAAGCAGAATCTGATATGCTGCTGGAGTTGGCTCAGACCGTTCCTCAGATTGCAAAAACCTTAGAAACCCTCAAAAAGGGAAAAGAGGCCCTGGGAAGAGACCGTTTTTCACCATCTGAGATGGTGATCAACCGTATCCTTGGGTACAACGCCTCATCTGCGCCGGTTTCTGCAACCTAGACATCAGATCTTTAGATCAATTAAAGAAAAAGGCTCCTTACGGAGCCTTTTTTCGTACTTAATCATCATTATTCGGCTCAAAAATATTAAAAATATTTCTCATGACGAGAAAATAGTCAAAAAATGTCTATATATTTGTCCCAGACATATGTGCCGAAACGACTATATTTACTAATCCAAAATTCTTTAAAAATGTCATCAGAAAAGGAACGCGACTCACGGTTGAAAGCCCTCCAACTCACAGTAGATCGCTTAGAAAAAACCTATGGTAAGGGCACCATTATGAAGCTTGGCGACAAACAAGTCGTCGAAGTAGAAGTTATACCCTCAGGTTCCGTCTCCTTGGATCTCGCCATCGGTATCGGTGGTTTCCCCAGAGGCCGTGTGGTCGAGATCTATGGCCCTGAATCTTCCGGAAAGACAACCCTGGCTATCCACGCCATCGCCGAATGCCAAAAACAAGGCGGTCTCGCTGCCTTTATCGATGCCGAGCATGCCTTTGACCGCTTTTATGCAGAGTCTCTGGGCGTAGATTGCGAAAACCTCCTGATCTCCCAGCCCGATAACGGAGAGCAAGCCCTCGAAATAGCAGAAAACCTGATCCGTTCAGGTGCCATTGATATAATAGTTATAGACTCCGTAGCCGCTCTTGTTCCCAAAGCAGAAATTGAAGGCGAAATGGGTGACTCTAAAATGGGCCTCCAGGCAAGACTGATGTCCCAGGCCATGCGTAAACTCACCGGCACTATCGGCCGCACAGGCTGCTGCTGCATTTTCATCAACCAACTCCGCGAAAAAATCGGAGTGATGTTTGGCAACCCCGAGACCACCACCGGTGGTAATGCCCTGAAGTTTTATGCATCCCTTCGTCTAGATATCAGACGTAATGGTGCTGCCCTCAAAGACCGCGATGGCAATATGGTGGGTAACCACGTCAAGGTGAAAGTTGTCAAAAACAAACTCGCACCTCCTTTCCGTGTCGCTGAATTTGATATCATGTTTGGAGAAGGTATCTCCAAAGTGGGCGAGATCGTTGACCTCGGTTCAGATGCAGACATCATTCAGAAGAGCGGCGCCTGGTATAGCTACGAAGGCACCAAGATTGCACAAGGACGCGATGCCGCCAAGCAGTTTTTCCTCGACAATCCTGAGCTAGCATGGGAGATCGAACAAAAGATCAAAACGAAATTTGCAACTACCCGCCTCGTGAAAACAGAGGAAGAAGTGGAAGTGGGGGAAGATTGACCCCCCTCACCCCCCTCACCCCCCTCGTCCTTACGGACGAGCCCCCTGAAGGGAGGATGATTTCGTTTCGACTACGCTGGTTTCGACTCAACCACCGGGTAAACATTCTTTCGAAGAGGATATATCTTTGGAGATAAAAATATTTTTTGAGTGAGACCTTAAGAAAAGGGGTGCAAATCGTTGTGCCCCTTTCTTTTTATGTTGATCCTTATACGCGTATCCAATGGTCCTACGTCATTTTTTTTAAACCTTATAAGCATATAACCAATTCACCGCATAAGCACATAAACATATAAACTCCTCACCCCCTCACCTTTTCATGCTCTCACGCTCTCGCTTACATTCTTACATTCTTACATTCTTACTGTCTTACATTCCTACTGTCTCGCACCTCTCACTGTCTCACACCTCCCGCTCACTTTCTTATGATCTTGCCTTCTCACACAAGGGCTTATCTTTACATCCCGGCAATAGCCCGGGTAAGTTGATCTACTATGACGATTCAAGATAATTTTCTATTGATGGCCGTGATGACGGTTTTTTTTGTTTCCTGTAAATCTTCAAAACAGGCATCCTCTTCTGGCGAACTTGATGGCATGCAACATGTCACTCTGGATACCATGATGGTACAATCTGGTAGCAACGAAGAGGATGATGATCTGCTCCTTCCTTATAGACCATCCGAGGAGCGAACATGGGACTTGATACACACATCGCTTGACCTGTCTTTTGACTGGAAAAATGAATCCGTGATTGGCACAGCAATCCTCACGCTGACACCAGTGTTTTATACGCAATCCTCTTTACGTCTTGATGCTATAAATTTTGACATCCGTCGGATAGCAATCGATGGCGAACCAGTCATAAATTTCCAGAACACGGGTGATGAAGTAATCATACCGCTGGCGCAGGCCTTCAAAAAAGATCAACGAATCAAAGTAGAGATAGCCTACACAGCTCGTCCCAGTGAGTCAGAAGAAAAGGCCAGCGCGGCTATCACAAGCGATAAAGGATTATTTTTTATCGACCCGCAGGATACCATTCCGGGATTACCAATGCAGATATGGACACAGGGCGAGACCACCAACAATAGTCGCTGGTTTCCAACTCTGGATCAACCAAATGAACGAGGCACGCAAGAGATCATATTGACAGTACCGGATTCGATGATGACCTTATCGAATGGCCTGCTTGTTTCTTCCACACCTGTGTCAGGTAATATGAGACGTGATCATTGGAAACTTGATCTTCCACATGCACCGTATCTGGCTATGATCGCCGTAGGGAAGTGGGACAAAGTATCTGATTATTGGAGAGGTCGCCCGGTAGACTATTATGTTGATCCCGGATATGGCCCATCCGCCCGTGAGATTTTTGCGAATACGCCGGAGATGATCGAATTTTTTTCCAAAATACTAGGCTATGAATTTGTATGGCCGAAATATTCCCAGATCATTGTCAAAGACTTTGTTTCCGGTGCGATGGAAAATACCACAGCAGTGGTCTTCGGTGATTTTATCCAGTTTCATAAAGAGGATATGATAGAGGATGGCGTCAATGATTACATCGTCGCGCATGAGCTTTTTCATCATTGGTTTGGTGACCTCGTCACCTGCGAATCGTGGGCCAACCTCACACTCAATGAAGGTTTTGCAAATTATGCCGAATACCTCTGGCAGGAATACAAATATGATCGTGAACGTGCTGATATATCCCGCCTCAGTGAACTAAGCGGGTATTTTGATCAGGCTCAATATGATGCGCATTCATTGATCCGATATCACTATGGAGATGAACGTGAAATGTTTGACGCGCATAGTTACAACAAAGGCGGACTTGTACTCCACATGCTAAGGGATCTGGTAGGTGATGAAGCTTTTTTCGCTTCGCTGCAATCGTATCTGCAACAACATGCCTTCAAGGCGGCGGAAGTAGATGACCTGAGGCAAGCATTTGAAGAAGTCACCGGTCGAGATTTACAATGGTTTTTTGATCAGTGGTATTTGAGTAAAGGTCATCCCGTCTTAGACATAACGCAAATATATGATGCTGTACAAAAGAAGTTGAGTGTTGAGTTTACACAATCGCAGGATGAAAGTGGATTCCGCGAAGTATTTCAATTACCAATGGAAATCGCCATCTTTCAACAAGACTCGTCTGTTACCATCCATCAAATTAGTCTGGACCAGAAAAAACAAACCTTCACCTTTGATCTTTCATCGGCTCCACTAGCTGTGGTCATCGATCCGCGTGATATATTACTCGCGGTGGTTCATCATGATATTCCAGCATCTGAATATCCGATCAGGGCTATATCCAATTTGTCGATCAACCACAGGCTTTCTGCTTTTAGATTAATGGAACAAATAGATCCATCCGTGATCAACAAATTGCTGCTGGATACATCTTACACCATGAGGGCTATGGTGATCAGTTACCTCAATGAGCAAGGAGACGCTGGAAAATTATATGAGTTATCCTTACAGGACAATGATCCTGAGATACAATATTTCCTTTTTGAATCACTCGCTGAAGTGGATGCAGTTAAAGCAAAAGAAATTGCTATTGGTTTGTTGGAGACATCAGACAAGACACCTGTTATCTATGCCGCCTTAAAAGCTGTGGCTGCAGTGGACATTGATGAAGCCATCCATTGGATAACCCATTTCAAGGACAATCCGTCCACCGCCATTTATGCTGCCAAAGCAGCTATCTATGCGCAAAAAGGCAATATTGTTTCTTTGGATTTTTTCACCACAGAGAAGGCCGCCCAGATCAATGAAGATTATCTCGAGGAGTTTATCAGCGCGATGGCGTTGTATATGTCTAAAGAACCCTCAGCTATTCAAGACAAAGGATTGGCGATCATCAACAGCGATTTTTTTCTAAAAACCACGGACCCTGAATTCAGACGATTTTATCTGATCACCGGACTACTCAGACAGTACGCGGAAGAAAAGGATCCTGTATACCAGGACAAAATCCTTACTACGATCAACAGCCTTTATAGTAAAGAGACAAACGAATATCTGCGTGGTGTATTAAAAGAAGGGTTAGGAGAACTTTTAGATTAGTAATCCAAAAATTTATTTTTGGATTGAGATAGAATTTTGTCTTTCTATGTAATCAATCGGGTGTCTTCGTCTTATATGCTGCTTCCAAGCAGTGTATCATCATAGCATAGTCTATGTGAAAAAGAAATGACTATACTTCATGATGTACTCCTTCAGATCAGGAAGTATTTTTCTGCAGGTTTCGAGATCTGCTGTGGCTAGCTGATCCATTTTTTCTTTCAGGGGCATTAGGTAGTTGTGCAATTGATTGTGCGCTTCTCCGGTCATGGTGCATTGCTGAAGGATGGTCTGGAATTTCACATTTAGTTTTTTATGCAACGACCTTAAATCCTCCAGGGATGGCTCTGCAGGCATATCTCCCACTGACCCCAGCATATGGCCTATCTCCTGGGTCGTTTCAACATTGGCCTCCCATTTGGCACCGTTATTCAATTCCACATTGATCCCGATGGTATGACCATCCGGTGCGGTATATTTTTTTGGAACATCGCTTGGGTCTTTGCCATTTTCTTCTTTGTTTTCACTAGCACTTGCACAACTGAAGAACAACGTACAAGCACTTGCGCAAAGGATGATCAATAAATTATTTGCCATTGAGGAAAGATTAAGGCTAAATTAATTAAGAAATTTAAGTCTTAAAAAGGTTTTTGATATTGGTAGATTTTACAGATGAAGGCAGTGTTTGAAAAGTTTAGTTTAAGCACCCTCTTGTCCTCAAGTTTGGAGCGTTTAGTTCCTCTATCCTGATTCCTGCCTCCTTTCTCCTATCTCTTGCATTAATTCATAAGCTCTTTTTCCATTTCGGCCGCTTTCGGAAAGAGGATATTGTTTTCAAGGTGGATGTGCAGATGAAGATCATTTTCAAATTCCTGAAGTAGGGCATAGGTTACTTTATATGTGTTGCACGCATCGGCGGGTGGTTGATAGTGATCGGTAAGGGATTCAATTTTTTGAAACCGTTCACCTTCCGCCTCGTGTTCATGCATCATCATCTTAATGGGATCAGTCACTATGCCTGGTGTCAGGAGATCATGCTGATGGTTCGCAGAAGTCATTGCTGCTATTTTCCGTATACGCGGAAAGAGAATCATTTCTTCTTTTTTCATGTGGCTTGCCAGTTCAGTCGCTGAAGCAGTGAATAATGTATTGATTTCATATAGTTCAGGATGAACAGGTCCATGCTTGTGGCAAAGTTTATCCAGGTTTCGCAGGAGGACAGGTGTGGTTTCTTCAACATACCTATGGTGCTTTTGCTCAATATAATCTGCCAGTTGCACTGGAGACCAGGAGTTAAAATCCGATTTTGTAATAGGTTTGTCATTAAGTAGAAGTTTGAGTTCGCGCATCACATCTTCCGTGAGGATGTTCTTACGTTCACAAGCTTCATCAATGGACGTGTTGCCTTTGCAGCAGAAGTCAATGCCGTATTTTTCAAATATACTTGCCGCACGGTAATCTTCGGCGACGACCTCACCCACTTTTTTCTGATATGTTAGTTCCATAGTTTTTATAGTATAGGTTAATTTTTGAAATGCATAAGAAGGAATGATCTATTATGTTAAGTGGTAAAGATACAGAAATTTATTAAATAAAGACAAAAAGGTCTTTATTTATTTTCTTACAATGCAATGCACCCTTTTGGATAGCAGGAAATGGGAACTATGACGAGTACAAGTGGATCGAATCCTACGATCCGAAGAGCAACAGCAGTGAATTGCGTGTTTGAACTTCAAATAGCTTTTTTGAAAGATGCAACCTTCAAGCGCTAAGTTTACTTACGCTTGTGCGTATGCAAGGTTTACCTTGCGATTTGAAAATGCAGTTTAAATCATACGGTATTCATATTCCACCCTTCGCCGTTCCGCCCTTACTTCACCACCACCATCTTTCTTGCCTGCGTAAAATTCGTACCAAGTAATTGCACGAAATACGCGCCTGGTGTGAAATGATTTAACTCCAGTCTTTCAGTATGGGCACCGGCAAGTTTCCAGTCATCAGCAAAGAGGGTTCTCATTACATTTCCTTGCATATCCATCACGCGAATGGTGACATGGTCAGGTTGTTCGAGAATAAAATTAATGTAGGCCAGGTCATTGGCCGGATTAGGCATGATCGGGGCAAGATAATGATTGACAAAACTCAAACCCGGATCATCTACAGAAGTAGTTTCATCTTCAAAGACTATGTCCTCATCGCCGGCAGCATAGGGCACAAAGGAAATCGGCAGAAACAGCATCTCATCTGTCGTTCTTTCTCCCCAGGTTACAGTGGCTGGCGGACTATTTGGGTTGCTTGGATTATTAGCTGTATTGTCATAGGAGGCATAAGCATGGATTGTAGTACCCGCCTCAAGTACCATATATTTTTTAAAGTTGTATGATCCCTGCCAGTTAAAATCCCAATCCGGAATGCGGATCAGATTAGTGGTATCTCCATTTGGATGCACGGCATATACTTCATAATCCTGATTTAATAAATGAGCATGAGGCCAAATGGCAAAAAGACTGACTTTGATCGGCGTGGTAAATTGAACATGAAATGTATTTACAGTATTCGGTAACATGACAAAAGGCCCATTCTGAATATATGGCCAGAAAGGATAAAAGATAAAATTTTGTACCTGCCGTTGGACAGGCTCCTTTTTGAAGAAAATATTAATTGTGGAACTGTCTGCTTCAGGAAAAGGCCTTGGACCATAATGAACCTGAACTAAAATATCAGAACCGGCAGGCAAAGTTTGTCCCAATCCTTCGGGATACGCAATAGGTTTTTGACCTGGGACATATCCGGGATACATTTGTTCCATCGCAGCGTCAACACCAAACCCTCCAAACCCATCATAGCCATAGGCTGGATCAGCTGCATCAAGAGCTCTTGCTTCACCTGTATCATCATACGACAGTAAGGCATGGTGAAGAATTTTTGTATTGCCTGGTCTTAATTCTACTGTTGCTATTTCTTTGGCTTCTGTCAAGCCAGTAGGTAATACAAAAACACGGTACTCGTCTTTATTACCACCCTGGTGGATAAATGATTGGGCCATAGATAGCACCAGATCAGGTGTCCCTATCTGCGATCCTGTTGGAAATTCAGGTAGTGCAGGTTCTTCAGATGCATTACCGTATGGTGCACCATTATCTGCCCATTCGGCGATGAGATCGATTTCTTCCTGGGACAAAAAGCGTTCTCCCTGGAATCTTGAATATTCAGGATCCGCCTTCCATGGTGGCATATAGCGGATAGAAGTCACATACTTGATGGAGGGAGCCCATGGCTTGATCTCATCATAATTGGTCATAGAAAACGGACCTATTTCATTCGGCCGGTGACACTGCGTGCAATTGTTATAAATGATCGGGGCGATGTCCTTCGTAAAAGTGACATCTTGACCAAACAAACAAGCAGCCGAAGCCAGGAAGAAAATCGTATAGAATAATGATCTCATTAGAAGAATTATTTTTTTATTTAAAAAACGCACAAGTCACAATTCACAAAATCCAATGACGCCATGCGTCGAGGATCATTCATTCTGTAAAGCTAATAAAACAACCAATGGCCTGTGTTTGGACGATTAGCAGAGGACTTTCATTTGATCGCCATGATTCAATAGTATCCTCCAGATCATAGTGCTGTGGATGTGTCTTGCGTTTGCCTACGCGCACGTAGCTGTCATCAATTCGCCCCCGGTAGATCTGCGAGCCGGTGCGATGATCCACCACGGCTACTTCTGGCGTAATGGTAATCCCATACAATCGGGTCTTCTCTTTTTTATAGTCTTCCAGCAATGGAAAGGTAAGGTGATATGATTCTCCAAAAGCTTCAATACGTTCCAAAGTGGAGGAAGAATTGGGAAAATACCCAACAAATCCAACTTTTTGAGCCGTATACTTTTCGTAAAGCCGTGTCAGTTCCGGAGTAAAAAACTGACTGATGACACATTCATCATGCAAAAAGACATACACAGTGAGGCTATCCTCACTATGTGTTTGAACGGGAAAAGACTCCTGACATTGCTTCTGGATAGGAGCTATGAGTAAAAGTGAAACAAATAGTTGAAGGATCATACACTCAAATGTACGGGCTTACCATATCTGACACCTAGTTATTAACTAAAGATTAAGGCAAATCGAAATCAAATCAAGTCCCCTTTTAGGGGATTTAGGTGCAAAACGGGCCAACTCGAAATCAAATCAAGTCCCCTTTTAGGGGATTTAGGGGATTTAGGGGCAAAACGGTAGGGGTTTAGGGATAAAACAGGCCAAATGGCCCATCCAGCGTTAACTTTGTCTTAATCTGTCACTTATCTCCCTTAATTGCTAAAAACCCCCTATTTTTGGCTCCACTTATGGTTCGTCCTGTTTTGACATATGTACTCACAGCCGTTATTCTGCTTTCGCAGATCGGATTGCCACTGCATATGCATTATTGCAAAGGAATGCTTGAGTCTGTTTCGGTATTCTTCAGCTTGGGTTGCGATAATCATATGGAAACAGCGGATCTCCCATCGTGCTGCAAAAAGGAAGAATCAAGCAAATGCGCAAAGACCGAAGGAGATTGCTGTGATGATAAAGTCAATTTTGTAATCCAGGATATCACAACCCTGATTCCCCATTTTGAAAAATGGAATTGGATCTCACCTGTCTATTTACCATTGGCTATTTCGGAAAGTGCTTCCATAGAATGCGTGTCAACGACTTCTATACCGGGAATAAACACGGATTCAGGTCCGCCTATATACATTCTCCACCAGGCCCTCATTTTCTACGCCTGACCGATTTTATTTTGTTGTTTTAGTTTTATAGCCAATACGCCAATCCATGGGTACAACCCACTATTTGGCTTAAAGGGCAATACGCACAATTCATAACTCACAATTCACAACTCACAAAAATGAAATCGTTTAATCAAAGTATATATACCTTCTTCCTCTGCTCTTTCATGGTCATAGGGTTTACCAATTCTTCTGCAGCACAATCCAAATCCGACAAGGGGATGGAACAAACTGACTCATTCAAGGTCACCGGAATATGCGGCGAATGCAAAGAGCGCATTGAAACCGCCGCCTTGGATGTAAAAGGTGTTAAAAAAGCAGAGTGGGATATTCAGACAGATATGCTGGTCCTGCTAGGTTCATCAAAGATGGACAAACAAAAAGTAGCTAACGCACTTGCCAAAGCAGGACACAAATCTGAGCTAGCCGATGCTGACCCAAAAGGGTATGCTAAGCTGCCAGGTTGCTGTCAGTATGATAGTGGTATAGAAAAACACTAATCGGCCATGAGATATAACCTATTCCTGCTGCCTTTCTTCTTCCTGGTGATGAAGACAGGCATTGCGCAGGATATCTCTGTGAAAGGTGTTGTGATGGAAGAAAAGCTGGATGGTAGTCTGGTTCCGATTGAATTTGCTAATGTATACTGGCAAAAGAGTACAAGGAGTACCACGACGGATTCAACAGGCTATTTCTTTATCGCACATGCTGCAAATGACGGGGATAAACTGATTTTTCAATTCCTGGGATTTGAGCCAGATACAGTAGAAGTAACACCGGGCAAGTATCTATCGGTTCTTTTTAAAGAAGAATCAAAAGTGCTCGGCGAGGTTACAGTCGTTCATCGCAAACGTACTACAGAAGTTTCTTTTCTGGATGCATTGCAAGTGCAGAATATTTCAAGTGAAGAACTTTTTAAAGCGGCATGTTGCAACCTTTCAGAAAGCTTTGAGACCAACGCTACAGTTGATGTGAGCTTTACGGATGCCGTGACAGGTGCCAAGGAAATTCAGATGCTGGGTTTGTCCGGTAAGTATACGCTTATCAGCCAGGAACAGATGCCGGGAGCCAGAGGTATAGCTATCCCATATGGATTATTATATACGCCGGGTGCATGGGTTGAATCCATTCAGATCAGCAAAGGCGCAGGCTCAGTCGTACAAGGGTATGAAAGTATGACTGGCCAGATCAATGTAGAATTGAAAAAACCTTTTGATAAGGACAAGTTGTTGATCAACGGATATTTTAATGAAGCATATCGTTCTGAACTCAATGTATTTACCAGGACAGATGTGAGTCCTATGTTCAGTACAGCATTGCTTGCCCATTATAGTCTGTATCCAACTGAACATGATCGAAATGATGATGGATTTATGGATATGCCCGAGGGAAGCCTGATGACGCTGGCCAACCGCTGGGATTATCACAATAATAAAAGCGGGGTAGAAGGTCAGCTTAATGTTCAATGGGTGCAAGACCGGAAGGAAGGGGGACAGGTGAGTCATGGCGGAGACACGCATGAATTGTATCGCACGGCAATTAATGTGGACAGGCTTCAGGCTTTTGCAAAGGTTGGTTATGTGTTTCCTAAAAAGAGATACAATTCGATTGGCTCACAATGGGGATTTACAAGACATGTTCAAAATGCCAATATAGGGCACACACCATATGATGCTGCGCAGACATCCTTGTATGGTAACTGGTTATACCAATCCATCATAGGAGATAGCAGGCACAAGTATGTGACGGGTATAAGCTTGCGTTATGAAGACTACAAAGAACAACTGCAGAGCAATCATTACGACTTTAAAGAAATAGTACCAGGTGCGTTTTTTGAGTATACCTATTTGCCCAGTGATTTTATCACTGTAGTAGGAGGCGTGCGTTTAGATCATCACAATCTGTATGGTTGGTTATTCAATCCTCGATTACATCTCAGGTATGCTCCATCCGAGAGTCTGGTCTTTCGTTTGTCGGGAGGCAGTGGGATGAGGACTCCGCTGCCCATCGCTGAAAACCTTGGATGGCTTGCCAGTTCAAGAGAGTGGACGATAGGTGAACCCGGACAAACATCAAATAATTTTCCGTACAATGGATTGGAAATGGAAAAGGCCTGGAACTTTGGCGCCAGTGTGACCAAAGAGTTTATTATTGATTACCGAAGTGGATTGGTATCTGTTGATTTTTTTCATACAAGATTTACAAACAGAGCTATCGCAGACCTTGATATCAACCCTCAGCAATTGTGGATCTACAACCTGGATGGGAATTCATATGCAAACACCTTTCAGGCAGAAGCACAATATGAAATCCTGAAAAGAGTTGATCTTAAAGTTGCTTACAAATTGCAGGATGCCCAGATAGAATATCGCGGGCAAGGTTTGAGAAAACAAATATTTACACCAGATTCGAGATTTTTTGTCAATGTATCGTATGTATCCAGCGTCGCCACCTATAAAGGACATTGGAGATTTAGTATTACAGCACACAATACTGGTACACAACGAATTCCGGATACGTACGCCAATCCATCCGCATTTCAATTAGCCAGCCAGTCACCGGATTATTGGTTATTAAACGGCCAGCTCACAAGAGTTTTTAATAAAAACTTTGAAGTCTATGCCGGTGCCGAAAATATAGCCAACTATAGACAATCGAATGCGATCATCGATGCCGCAAATCCTCACGGTCAGTACTTCGATGCAGGATTGATATGGGGTCCCATATTTGGCAGGGAATGGTATGTTGGATTCAGATACACCCTTGATTAAAAAAAAGGCCTGTGCACATAGCGTGCACAGGCCAGATTACTGGTACTAAATTCTCTCTTTACTGTTTCACAAAAGGCATTGAACCAAGGACGTTACCCCCAAGTACAAAATTAAGACTGTATATACCGTTTGCGAGACCAGCTACATCCAATGAGATGTATCCATTGTCCATATCCCCTACAGCTACACGTTTGGATCCAACCTGACGGCCAGATTGATCAAATATGCGTATCAGCAGATCCTGGCCGGTGCCAAAACCATGCTTGATGATTAATTCATCCGTAGTAGGATTAGGATACAGGATATCTACATATTTCAGCAACTCATTTTGCAGGTCTTTAATACCTGTGGTACCTGTATTATAGAGTTGTAAAATTTCTGTACTGGTCAACGCTTTATTATAAATCTTCACTTCATCCAGGGAGCCCTCAAAAAACTGTCCTCCATCGATAGGATTGTTACCCATACCCAATGGTAAAGCAGTACTGTTGAGATCTGTAGGTACAGGTTTGCGATTGACCTCAACACCATCAAGATAGATGATGTCATCCGTGCCATCATGCACCATGGTCACATACCACCAAAAACCAGGGACCAGTTCATTACCGTCTTTGGAATCCATATCGGAAATGAATTCGTCAAACTGAACATTGTTTCCGTTAGTTGTCCAAACTATTTTTGTGTGTTGTGGAAGTGAAATTTTCCAACGCTCACTCCAGTGACCAAAATCTAAAATATAAGCTTCCGCATCGTCCAGATTTATACCATCCACTCTGATCCAGAAACCAACGGTGGTGTAATCAGAAATCAAATGAACAGCGTTTGGAGCTAAAACGGAATCAGCATCGCCATCAAAAACAATGGACATACCAGCTGCATTCGGACGATTGGTCACGGTCTGGAATGTCGGATTGCCTCCGATAACGCCATGATTGTTGTACGGAGTAGCATCGTTGGCATTACCTTCAAATGGATAATGGGCTACAAGTCCTGGTTCGGCCGTTTCAACAGGTTCTGTGGTAGTACCTACGATAAAGGCTATTTCAGAATCATTGCCAGCAAAATCATAAGCGTAAACTTCAAACGCATACAATGTGGACGGTTCAAGTCCACCGATAAAGATTGAAACGGTTTCTGCGTCTAAGGAATCTATATAAGCACCGTCTACGAAAGTTACATACCCTTTAACCGCCGTGTCATCTGTAGAAGCATCCCATGAGAATACAACTGAATTTGCTCCTGCAGATATAGCAAGATTAGCAGGCGTCGAGGGTGGTGTGATATCCGGTGTTTCATCCATTCCTGAAACCAGGGTGATATAAGACGCAAGAGATTCATTTCCTGCAAGATCAACTGCAGACACACCAAACTCATAAGAAGTCAAAGGTGTAAGTCCTGCAATAACAGCCGTCGTTTCTTCTGTTGTGCCAATCAACGCACCATCCTGGTAAACATTATAACCGGCTATTCCTGATTCACCATCCGTAGATGGTTGCCATGTTAAAGTTACTGTCGTAAAACTTACTGTACCCTCAAGGCCCAAAGGAGCGTCAGGAGCTGTAACATCTGTTTCTCCGGGATCAGCCGCTTGGTCCGCATAGAGTCCGGCTATTTCAGATGCTGAAAGAGCTGTTTTATAAATAAGCACATCATCTAATCGGCCGTCAAAATAATTGGCGACATCAATAGGATCAAATCCGATACCCAATGGATGTACGGTGCTATTTAAATCGCCAGGAGCATCCTTTTCATTGGCCAGTACCCCATTGACGTAGATATAATCTTTAACACCATCATGTACCATGGCCATATGTGTCCAGGTGCCAGGCACTAATGCATTGCCATCACCGGCATCAAGATCTGAGCAGCATGAAGTAGCATGCGTGGTCCACACTGCTTTTCCATGGCTAGGAACAGATATCTTCCAACGCTCCTGCCATCCACCAAAAGAAAGCAGATATACTTCACCGGTAGCTGGAAGAGAATTTGGGTTTACCCAGAAACTAACAGTTGTGTGTGGACTATTTAGTACAGGGGAATTATCCGCTGAAATGCCATCACCTCCATCAAAATTCATGGAGTGATTTGCCCGACCGAAACGATCCTGTGCTGCATTTGCTCCGAAAATGTCACCCTTATTATGGTAAGGAGAATCATCGGTTGCGTTACCATTCAATTTATAGTCAGCCACAATATCACCCGCAAATACCAAAGGTGTACTCTGCGCAGCATAGAGATCAGCTACTTCCTGATCGGATAGCGGGCTCGAGTAGATCTGGACTTCATCCATATCACCATTGATGAAACTACCCATATCGATTGGATCCCATCCAATACCAACAGGGTAATTCGTGTCATGTAATGGACCACCTACATCCTTCGATGCTGCCAGTGCGCCATTTATATAGATTTTATCCTGCATAGTTCCATGTACGGCCACGACGTGTGTCCATTCACCAGGTACCAATTCGTTGCCATCACCTGCGTCCATATCTGAGCAGCAAGTAGTAGCGTACGTTGTAAAGACAACCTTGCCATGGGAAGGAAGAGATAGTTTCCAACGTTCCTGCCATCCTCCAAAGGACATCAGGTATACCTCTCCGGTAGCAGGTAGTTCATTCATCTTAACCCAGAAGCTGACAGTCGTCCAGTCTGAATTGTATTGTGGTGAATTCGCTACAGTCACACCAGATGCTGTCACCGGATCAATGGATATTGCATTATTAGGATAACCAAAGCGGTCATATGTTAAGGAAGCATCGGCTGATTCACCATGATTTTCAAATTGACTTATGTCTTTCAGATCACCAGTGAAAGGAATATTGAGGACCAATGGATCAGGATCAATGATGGTCGTACTTTGTTCTGCATATAAATTGCCGATTTCAGCATCATTTAAAGCATAATTATAAATCTGGAATTCGTCAACAGATCCATTGAAGTAATTGGCTACATCAATGGGATCGTATCCGATACCCAATGGATGCGTCGTACTATTCAGATCTCCTGGAGCCGCTTTTTCAGCAGCCAGCAAACCATTGATAAAGATTCTATCCATGGTACCATCATGCACAAAAACTGCATGTGTCCATGTACCCGGCACTAATGCGTTTGCATCACCAGCATCCAGATCTGAGCAGCATGATGTGGCGTGGGTAGTCCATACCATTTTACCATGGCTTGGAACAGATATCTTCCAGCGCTCTTGCCAACCGCCAAAAGAAGCGATATAACTTTCACCTGAAGCAGGAAGCGAAGTTGCATTTACCCAAAAAGATACAGTTGTAGTTGCTGAATTCAAATGGGAAGAATTGGAAGCGGTAACGCCTGATCCAACTCCATCAAAATGAACTGCCTTCTTTCCAAATCCAAACTGATCCGGAATGAATGAAACATCTTTCCCGTTGGCATGATTTGCATAACCTGACCCATCCAGTAAGTTCCCGCTGAAAGAATAAGAAGCTACCAGATCATTGGTGACGACAGGTGCCGTTGATTGATCTGCATACAGATTGGCGACTTCGACATCACTCAAGGCTGCATCATAGATTATAATTTCATCCAGGGCACCATTGAAAAAATAATCACCGTCGATCGGGTCATACCCGATTCCAAGTGGACGCGTAGTGGTATTTAAATCTCCGGGAGCATCTTTTTCATTGGCGAGTACACCGTTGGCATAGATCTTGTCCTTCGTGCCATCATGAATCATGACCACATGTGTCCATTCTCCTACGACCAGCGCATTAGCATCACCGATATCCAGATCTGAGCAACAGGAGGTAGCATGCGTTGTCCAGATTGGTTTGGCGTGAGATGGCAATGAAATTTTCCAGCGATCCTGCCATCCTCCGTTGGAAAGAATATAAACCTCTCCCTGTGCAGGAATTTCATCTGCCCTGACCCAGAAACTAACCGATAAAGTCGGGGATTGAAGCTGAGCTGTATTGTTGGCTACCAAGTAGCTTTTTTCACCGTCAAATAGAAAGGCCTGGTTGGCCCGGCCAAAACGGTCCTGTGTAAGTGATGCTCCATGTATGGATGCATGATTTGCATTAGCGGAAACGTCTTTAGCGCTTCCGTTGAAATCGTAGTGTGCTACGATTTGTTGTGCATGTAGGACTGACGCTGTAAACAACAGCAGCCATGCAGGCAACAACCATAAGTACATTCTTCTCATTATTGGATTGATTTTATTGTTAGTGATATTGTTATAATTATTTTTCTATGACAAATGATCCGGCCCACACATTGCTTCCTTGCCTGATCTGCAAGATGTAAAATCCGTTACTCCATCGTGAAACTTCAATTTTCCTTGTGGTAAAGTCTGCAAATGATTCCTGTAATATGATTTGCCCTTTACTATCTATGATAGACCCAACAAAACGCCCTGGTGCATGGCCAGTCAAATCGGATATATCGACCACTACGTATTCTTTGGCGGGATTAGGATAAAGTTGCAAAGGCACAATGACATTGTCTGCTGGATTTGAAATCCCGGTCATGATCATCCCGCTTTCTGCAGCAACAGAGTCAGGTAATAAAGCATAATCAAAGATTTTAACTTCATCAAGGATCCCCCTATAATTGTACATCTGTTCGTCAGGAAGAATCTGTCCAAGCTCAAGATCAACAGGACTGCTATTGATATCACCACTGAAGGTGACAAAACTTTCAAGATGCCCATTGAGATATAAAGTCATAAAGCGGCCATCATACGAAGCAGCGATGTGATATGTTTTGGTATTAGGATCAAGGAGGGTCTCTGTATCCAGATCCCTCACCTGACCAGTTGTGTTTTTTAGCGTCCAACGTACTTTACGGTCAGGTGTGATAGATAATTTCCAACGGTTTTGCCAACTACCATGAGAGAGTATAAACCGCTCTTTATCCCCGATAGTCTCAGGCCTTGCAAAACACGTGATCGTCACTCCTTTATTGAAATTAAGGATGGATTGATTTGTTACACGTATATGATCATTGACACCATCAAAGAAATACGCGGAGGATGCATTCCCAAGAGAATCTTCTGTGAGTTTGGCGCCGAATACCTGGCCGTGTAGCCCATTACCACTGATGTCCTGTGCATTACCCTGAAAAGGATACCATGCTATCAGGTCTCCATCAACATGGAGGTCAGGATCTTGTACAAGTAATTTTATACTGGCAGAAGCTGTCCCGCCACGTCCATCAGAGACCATCAGCGTGACGGTGTATATTCCTTCTTCCGTTGGTGCCAGCCAATCAGCATAGTCATCATCTCCAATGATATTGCCATCAGTGGCTGTCCAGGCATAGTTGATCGCATCATTGTTCACATCGATTACGATGGCATGTATAGTGATAGTCCCACCAGGAGAGGTATATTTTTTTTGAGCCGTCAGGTTGATGATTTCAGGAGCATAATTTATTTCACTGACCACTTCAATACGGATCACCGCGGTATCGGTTTGCTGTGCTTCATCTTCGATGATCAGTTTAAGTTCAACAGTGCCTTCTTCATCTGGAGCAATCCATTCGGTCGTTTTTTCAAGGCCGGACACGTTACCTTCAGGCAGGACGAAAGTATAGATCAGATCTTTTGTTTCCTGGTCGATCCCTTTTCCATACAGGGTGATGGTGCTATTTTTTTCAACCGTATAGTTTTGCGTAGCGAAAGCCTGTATTCTTGGTTGCCCATTGTATGGAATGTTGGTTTGCTTATAGTCAACGATCACACCATTGATCAACATTTTGTTTTTGTCATAGGTTATCGTTCCACCGGCAGGAGCTATGACGATGGACACAGCCTGATCTGCAGGTATGTCAATACTGATTTCACCACTTGCATTTTGAACAAGGAAAGTTTCGGATAGAACATCATAAATATCCTTTGCTTCAGAACCTGCATCCATCATCACAGATTTGGTGACGGCATAAGGATTGAATAGCAAATAGGATGGATAGGCTGTGTCTTTAAAAAAATCAGTCTTCAACAAATCCAGTTTTAGGATTTTTTCGTCATTTGTTTTTTCCATCAGCGCACCCATGTAGCCAATAGAGGATGTGCTATACAAGGAAAGATTGGTGGCAGCCCAACCTCCTTTAAGCGCGTCACCTGTAGCCAATGGGCGCAAACCCTGCCATTGTTCGCGGAGGGCTTCATATCCAATGATTGCCTCAGGATCATTCACATCAGACCACGCATCCGCATCCTGAAGATGGCTTGGTAAAAACCCCGGATACATCAGCCTTGTAGCATTAGCCACATTAAGCATCCACTTGCCGACTGTTCTTGCAAATTGTTTGTCATACCTTACCAAAGGCACAAGCGCACCGGCCTGTTGCACACCATTCAACTGGAATGCATAATCATTGCCTCCATCATTTGCCTCCCCTACAAGGCCCGAAACATCAAGTGTATTCCAGGTACCAACGATCGTGCCCCACCCTCTAATTGGCCCACGGTTGAAAACCCAAAAGAGAAGCTTTTCAACATTGTATTCAGTTCCGATCTCCGCATTCATCCTGGCCGCGATATATGCCCCGTATGGAAGTTGTAATTCGTAAGAGGGGTTGCTGTTTAAATGGATGAGATATTCCATGCTCCATTCTGCACTACGGAGGTAATCTTCGTTCCCGGTTTCTTTATAGGCATGATACAAAAGCCATGCATAAGCTCCAGCTGCTTCTGGTTCATGGACACCATCTGCATTGGGTTGCATGTTGAGAAAGTCCCATGCACGATAGTCCATAAAGGCACGCGTCCATGGAGTAGCACTACCGCCCATAGCCTGCACTGCTTCTGACATAAGATTGGCAACGAGGTGAAATTGATTTTCTGCATCACCAATATTTCCATACAGATCATAGAGCTGGTAGAAATAAATATTGGGCATCATATCATACCACCAGTCACCACCACTATGGCCACCGATATTATTGAGATATAAATTTTCACCGTTTACTTTGTTGAAATAATCCTGGCTCATCCGTATCCAGTTTCTGCCAAATTGATTGGTTTTATCAATTCCTGCGAGCGTAGCACCGACAAGCGAAGGAAGCACATTGATGCCTTCTCCATTATTATTACTGAATGTGCCTACATAGGAGTCCAGTCCGAACGAAGCCTGACTTGGATAATTAACTCCTTGAGGTCGAACAAAAACCAATGGGAGATGCTCCCCGGTTTTTTGCTCGTCATATACAAAGGAATCATAAGCCGTAGCTACCGCTGCCCAGTCACGGATGAAAAACGGTGATGGCTCATTAGGCATCTGTTCTACCCGTCCTATTTCTATCTGTGAAACCTGCGCGCTGATTTGACATGAGAGGAAGGACATGATACAAATTGAAAATAACCGATAGAGTATATAATTCATAAGGTATTGTTTAATAGCCTGGGTTTTGAGAAAGGGTAGGATT
>JBBRDL010000039.1:0-29054 GCA_038203965.1 Chitinophagales bacterium
TGGTAAAGCTAAGCAGATAAGGAATATAGGAGGCAGAGGGCAGGAAACAGGTCGTAGCGGAGACCTCGAGATTTGCATGGCAATGGCGGCAAAACACAGGTGATCTGCTGCGCGCTTTGCCCCATCGAATTTTCCTTTGAAAAATTCTTCCCCCTGTGTGCTTCGCAACCCCGGGGTCAAGGAAATTTATTAACCCCGGGGTTTTCGGAGCCATGCCCGTAAGGGCGAAGCGGAGGAACACAGGGGAGAGAAATAACTAAATCGGAGATTTAGAATTTCGAAGGGGTAAAACAAGGTGGAGGAACAAAGCGGAGAGATCCAAATTTAGCCCCATCGAATTTTTCTTTGAAAAATTCTTCCCTCCCGCCGCTCATGCATAGCACGAGGCGGGATCTCTCTTCGTTTCGACCTGTGTGCTGCGCAACCCCGGGGTTAAGCGAATACGATTGACCCCGGGGTTTTCGGAGCCATGCCCGTAAGGGCGAAGCGGAGGAACACAGGCGATGTACTGAGCGGAGTCGAAGTAGGAGAGAAATAATCAAATCGAAGATTTGAGATTTCGATGGGGCAAAACGAGATGGAGGAACACAAGGAAGTAATCCACGTTTTACCCCTGCGAATTTCCTAAAGGGAAATTCTGACCCCTGTGTGCTTCGCAACCCCGGGGTTAAGTGAAAACGATTGACCCCGGGGTTTTCGGAGCCATGCCCGAAAGGGCGAAGCGGAGGAACACAGGGGAGACAGATTTTGTAAAAAAATCTGGAAGGGGCTAAAGGGGCAAGAAGTAAGCTAGCAAAAGGTAATTGAGGTTTTTAGGGTGTAAGCTAACTTTTGAAAATCATATACATGTTTCCGGACTACCTACATTTTCACAAAGGTTTCCGTACGTAATCCATTTCGATTACTCACCGTAATCGTGTACATACCATTTATCAAGGTGCTGATGTCTATGCTTTCTTTTATTACTTCTTGATTTGTTATTTCTTTTTTATACATCAGTTTACCATTGAGGTCATTGATGAGTATCCAGTATTCTTCAGCTTGTTCACCTTCGATGCTCAGTTGAATATGGTCAATGGCAGGATTAGGAGTCAGCGTCATCGTAATATCGATTGGCTTGGGATCCAGTAGCCCGGATAAAGGCGTGCCAATGTATTTGTAGACGTTTTCAGATGGCTCCTCATATCCATTTGGAATCTGACAGCAATAACCAATTTGATCATCAACAAACGCTGTAAAACCTCGTGTAAAGCTGATATCATAGTCCACACTGATCCAGGAATCACCATGATCATAACTGATGCGCGTTTCATCAAGAAGGTTAATCACAAGTGTTTTCGTACCGGGGACATGACTGAACCCGCTGATGTATTTGCTATTGTCTGCCGGGGTGAGATCCGTCCATGTGTTTTCATCAGGATGTCTGCGGTAAAGTTCAAAAGCAACAGCACCCCCAGATTCTTCGCCCAATTGGATGAAGTATAGAAAATTGTCGTCATCTGCTTTGAGGTCAAGGCCATAATATGTTGTGGGGGGACTATCCCAAACTGACCAGGTATGCCCCCTGTCGCCAGAATAGAACACCCGGTTGTAATACGTATCAAACCAAATGTTATCCCCATTGACAGCTACATTACCGGCTATGGTCCATTCATCATTGTCTATGGCAGGAGGCATATCCGGCTCACCAACTTGATCCCAAGTAAGGCCGCCGTCAGAAGTTGTAAATATGGAATAGAAGCCATTTATAGGATCACCCCAGATGATGCCATGATCCTGATCCCAAAAGTAGATGGAGCTGATAAAAACATCATGTATCGGAGCATTGAGCAGGTCCCAGGACTGGCCACCATCCGTGGTAAAAAATATTTTGCCACCTTCAGCATAGTCAAAGAATGCAATCCATGCATTGTCCGGTCCCTCTGCGAAAATACTGCAGAAATAACCATCCGTTTGTATTCCCGGGAATGTACCGGCCACCCAGGTATTACCGCCATCCGTGGTGCGGCTGTAGGAATATTCTCTTAGGATCCAATCTCCCACTGAATCAAGCGCAAACCCAAACGTCCAGGCCACCGTGTCATTGGCAGGACTGATTCGCCAACCCTGGGTAGGAATGGGAAAATTAACCTCATGCGGTTCCCAGATTTGAGCTTGTAGATTGGTTGATACGCAAAACAGGATCGTAATAAATGTAAAAAGTTTCATCGCTCTTTGGTTTTAAGTGTTATGCATTAATTTTTAGAAGAAATTCCAGTGTTCATTGCAGGATTATTGACTGATCAGGAAATGCGAGAAGCGCAAGGGTAAGACCCTCCGTACATCATCGAAATGTAGCTTATCTCTGTTTGCTAAAAGTTCTTGTCTGCCAATCGGCGCTTTATACTTAGCAGTTGGTCGTTTTGAGTCGGTAGATTGCAAAATATATTAAGGCCCAAAAGAAAGCGATTCGCCTTGCACAAACATGCATAGCATTGAAAATCATAACTCCCCTCTGTCCCGGAACATACTGTATCCAAAGTCAATACTTCAACAAGAGAGGGGACGGGGGTGAGTTATCCGTAAATTTCAGAAATCGCAAATTGAAAATTTGCTGACGTGAAAGCGTAGATACAATCTACGCTTAACAGGGAGTTATCCGTAAATTTCAGAAATCGCAAATTGAAAATTTGCTGACGCGAAAGCGTAGATACAATCTACGCTTAACAGGGAGTTATCCGTAGATTTCAGAAATTGCAAATTGAAAATTTGCTGACGTGAAAGCGTAGATACAATCTACGCTTAACAGGGAAGGCGTAGATACAATCTACGCTTAACAGAGGCGAAAATCAACATGATGGTTGATCAAATGGAGGACACTTCTTGTTTGATATATTGTTTAGGTGTGAAACCATACTTTTTCTTAAACGCCGTTATAAAATGGCTTGGATTCTGGTATCCTATTTTGAAAGCGATCTCCTTGACTAACAATTCACCGGATGACAACATCTGCATAGCAGATTCGAGTTTGTGGTCTGCGTGATATTGATGTATCGTTTTTCCATAAATATAACGGTACCCTTCTTTTAAAGTGTTACGTGGCAGCTCATAAATGATTGCAAGTTGATCGGGATCCGGCGCCAAGTCTAGATTGTTGATGATGTGGCGGCGCACCTGATGTATTTTACTTTCAATAGCCGGACTCATCATCACCGGGCAGGCGTCCATTTGCTGATTAAAAGCTGACTCCATAATGAGGCTGAAGATTTCCAGAAATTTAGCTTGCTCAAATATGCCCTGGAAAGGATGCTGTAATTTATGATGCAACAATTGTTCAAAGCATCCGAGCAAGGATGGATTCACAGGGATCAATTTCATCAGATCCCTCATGTTAGGTTTTTGTGCAGCAACCAGTTTCTGTTGGTCAAACACGGGATTGATCAGAGCGTGTAGTTTCGAGACTTCCATCCGAAGAGTGTAAAAGTCGGTATTGGACTCATGAATGATTTTGGCTTGCCACTCTCCTTTTGGAAAGGCCAGAAAAATAGCTTCTCCGCCACAAAGCTCAAGCTGATGAGGTATAAAAGAGGTCTGTATACTTAGTTGTCCATGTTTAAGGCAAAAAAGATAGATATCCGTAGGCTGACCTCGAAATTCAACCGACCCGGCCTCCTGGTATTGATATGATTTTACCGTCGCGAGATCCTTTACCTCGACGGCCTTTTCCTGACCTGATGCCATACTAACCACACTTTTTTCCACGATACTTTATTGAACGGTATAAAAACGATTGAGAAGCCATAAAGTTGCTAAGTACCTGATCTTGAATAACAAACCCCACCAGATCCCTGATGAGGAGGTCACAAAGGTAATCGATTGGGCCTTTTATGGGGATGACTGATATCATGCGGGGCTGTGATCTTTCTCTAATGGGTTGATAGGCTTATAGGGTTATGTTCTTGTAGGTTGATTTGCTTAGGGACTTTTTGGTTTAGGAGTTTAGAAGGTGAGGAGGTTAGTCCTAAGCCCTTCTAAATAGTATTGGTATTATCCTTCCGCATTTCTTCTTATTGGTTATTCCCCGCCTCTTCCACCTCTTCCGCCTCTTCCACCTCTTCCGCCTCTTCCACCTCTTCCACCTCTTCCACCTCTTCCACCTCTTCCACCTCTTCCACCTCTTCCACCTCTTCCGCCTCTTCCGCCTCTTCCGCCTCTTCCACCTCTTCCGCCTCTTCCGCCTCTTCCACCTCTTCCGCCTTTTCCGCCCCTTTCGCCTCTTCCGCTCTTTGTTCTTATCTTTCCACCCGAAATACACAGATTCAACATGTTAAGTGAAAAAATGATCAATGCGCTCAATGAGCAAATAGCCATGGAAGGATATGCTTCATTCCTATACCTTTCCCAGGCTGGATGGTTTGAAACAAAGTCAATGCATGGTTGTGGTTCTTTTATGTACCGTCAGTCTCAGGAGGAACATGTCCACATGATGAAAATCTTTCATTATCTGATCGAAATGGATGCGATTGCCATTAGTCCCGCAATCAGCCAACCTCCGGCCCAGTTTACAGATGTCAGAGAAATTTTTGCGGATACCCTGGCCCATGAGAAAAGAGTCACTAAATCCATTAACGATATCGTAGAGCTCGCCATCAAGGAAAGTGATCACTCTACCTATGCATTTCTTCAATGGTATGTCACCGAACAACGCGAAGAAGAAAGTATGATGAGAACTATCCTCGACAAGATCAACCTGATCGGTGATGGTGCACAGAGCCTTTATTTCATCGATAAGGAAATCGAAGCCATTAATCAGGCTACTATCGCTGCTGAAAAAGCAGAAGGCGGAGAGTAGTGTAAGCCAGGGAGAGGGGGTTTTCTGGTGCTAGTGTGATGTGTTCGACGACTGCTTCGCGACCACTTACCCGCCATTGGCGGGCGACCACGAGATCAAGATGACGAAGACAAAGCAGTGGTCGAACAAATATAGTACGCGCGTAAATTCACCTTTCATCACCTCGTTACGCATGGTCATCCTGCCAGAGGCGGGATAATCGTCGCGAAGCAGCGGTCGAACAAATGATGTGAGCAGACCAATCCCCAACCTTCGCCTTCATTTCCTTACCTTGCGCCTGAAAGAAATCATGAAATTCCTAATCATCCAGACCGCTTTCATCGGGGACGTAGTACTCGCTACGCCACTTATTGAAAAACTGAGGCAACACTATCCGGATAGTACTATAGATTTTCTATTGCAAAAGGGGAATGAAGGATTACTAACAGGACATCCTCATCTCCGGCAGGTGTTGATCTTTAATAAAAAAAATGGGAAGTACAGAAACCTGCGCATACTCCTCAAAACGATACGCGGGGAGAAGTATGATTATGTCATTAACCTCCAGCGATTTCTGGCCTCCGGTTTATTGACGGCTCTTTCCGGCGCAAAACATACGATTGGATTTGATAAAAATCCTGTTTCCTTTCTGTTTAATAAATCAGTTAAACACCAGATTTCAAAAACAGAAACAGATCAGCACGAAGTAAAAAGAAATCTGTCGCTGATCGAAGCGTTAACGGATACTGTTTTTGTCAGACCCAAACTGTATCCTTCAGAAAAAGATTTTAAAAAGATTACGCCAGTCGGGCCCTATGTATGTATAGCGCCGGCATCTGTATGGTTTACCAAGCAATGGCCTGCCGAAAAATGGATAGAGCTAATCAATAAGTTGCCCAATCATCTGACCATCTATCTCATGGGGGCGTATTTGGATGTCTCCCTTTGCGAAGCCATTAGATCCGCAACCATTTACACCCATTCAGGGGGCAAGGGGGGCAGGGAGGCAATCGTCAATCTTGCAGGTCAACTATCCTTCCTCGAATCAGCGGCATTGATGAAAAATGCCCGCATGAATTTCGTCAATGACTCCGCACCATTACACTTCGCCTCTTCGATGAATGCTCCCGTGGCTGCAATGTTCTGCTCCACTGTCCCGGCGTTCGGTTTCGGTCCCCTATCCGACGACTCGCACGTTTTTGAAACAACCGAAATACTTGATTGCCGTCCTTGTGGATTGCATGGTTACAAGCAATGCCCTAAAGGCCATTTCAAATGTGCCGACATTGATATTGATTCTATAGTCAAAAAATCAATTGACAATGAAGGATCGCAGATGACGCAGAATTATTACTAATAGAATTTTCGAAGATTAAATCAGTGTAATATATTTCAAAATATATCTGCGTAATCTGCGTTCAAAAAAAATATACCAGCGTTGAACTTAAGTTGACTTAAGTGGTAGCTGAGCTGCAGAAAGAGGATGGGCGTATGCAGGTCGAAGCGCTCGCGTGCTGAGGATCACTTTTTACCCCATTGAAATTGCTTTCAGACAATTTCTCCCCCCTGTGTGCTTCGCAACCCCGGGGTAACAAGAATCCAATTTGCCCCAGGGTTTCCGAAGCACTGTTGCTGCAAGCAAATAAGCGAAGGAAGACAGGGGTGAGAAATCGACAAATCAAAGATTTCGGATTTCGATGGGGCATCATGGAATAAAAAAATTCAGGTTGAGAAAATTCTCGGCTTGTACTGTGGAAGTCGAAACTCCGAACTGCAAACTTTTCTGAATTCGACTACGATAAGTACGACGCTTTTCTTTTTTCTCTTTTATTTTCCATGTTATTCAAGCCATACACTCCTGATAGACAATTCAAAAGTCTTATTCCAATCTTCCTTTAGAATACCAGGGCCGATCGAAATCTGCAAACTCTCAATCTGTGTTATGTCTAATGAACTTGCATGGCCGGCCTCTGAATAGTAAGGAAGAAAAGTAGGGTAGGGTCTGGGTAAGATGACAGGCTTTACTCTTTTGAGGGCATCAAGCCTGAGGATATACTTCGATTCTTCAGCATTTAATGCAACGATTCCACCAAAGGCTGATCCGTCTTTCATCACTAAAGATACCTGGACAGGGAACCCAGTAGTGCCAACAGATGTAGCATGTAGCACAATTGTTTTCTTTCGGGGCAGATCTTTTTTTCTATCACCGATCAGATCACCAAAATAATGGCGCATAGCATAATCTGCAATCGGAGTTGCATATGGATTTTCTTCATCAATCGCTGTCAGCCCATTTAATTTAATGGACAGATAGGACAAGCCCGTCGCTTCATCTATTTTCAATCCGGAATCGGGAACCCAAATCCGGTTGAGCCATTGATCGTGTAGTACAGCATCAAAAAGAACAATTGGGTCTCCGGATGAAGCAGGTTTTCCTGAAGTATTAAGTCTAGGTGATTTGTATGGCGTCAATACGCCGGATCTACGTTCTGGTTTTACATAAGCGGCCTCCCAATCAAATTTTGTATTGGATTGAAGATGCAGCGAATCTACTTTTTCATAAGCAGGACTCATCAATAAGTAAACACCAGGTTTTAATTCAACTACCGTTTCCCGGGTCTCGTGGTATATAATGGAGTCACGCCAGTCAACACTTTCAATGGCAAAACCATCTTCAAACCCGGGAAAAATAAATTTCATTTTCCTTCGGGTACAATCAATCCCAGCCAACGTTTTATCAAGGCTGTTTTGTCCAAATAAATTATCAATGTGGACCGCATCCGGCATGATTTCAACCCGCCATATGCCTTCGCCTAATTTGTCAAAAAAATACGCCCCTGTACCTTCATAAGCTACTAATGGAGAATTTCCCCAACCAGCTATGAGTGTCAACTTTTCAGGGTTTGCAGGTTTTGTCTTTGTATGATTGGTGTAGATAAATTTTTCTTCCGTCACCATCTCCGCAAGATCCTCCTCATAGCTGATCCTGAAAGCTCCAAAAGAAGTATTGTCAGGATAATGTCCGAAGTCAGTATACAACGGAATCTGACGGAAGACCTCAGCACATATCATCAGGCTCAATGCTTTACGAGGCGCGTAAAGAAGGTTCATGTAATGTGTATTGTATTCAGTATTGTAAGGTGCCAGATAGGTAGGATCATAAGAGAAGTGTGTAGCCAACTGCATCCCCGCAGTGCGGAAGCTTCTCGCCATGGCAGGATACATATAAGTGGTGGCCATATCTGCAGCATCAAATTCATAGACAATACGTGCCGACATGTTTTTTTTCAGCACATCATCAAAAGGGATCTCATACTTGTCCACATTCGGCAGCATGTTACCACCCAATTCTTTCTGAAACCCTAATCCGGTCGGATACCATTGAAAGGTCCCACCATCAATACCTGCAGCATAATAGTCATCGGCATAATGGATAGCGTGGGTCACATTATAAAAAACCGGTTTGGTGCATCCTGTCGAGCGAATGGCATTTTTCATTTTAAGGACAAAGGCGGTGATATCTTCCGGACTTCCACGGTGATGGGGTTCATTGGATATTTCAAAAGCAAGAATGGCCGGATCACTTTTATACACTTTACCTGTGTATCTGTTTACATGATTGACAAACTGGGCAAGGTAGTTTTCCTGCGCTTTGATGGCCATGGGATCGATGAGGCAGCTATCCTTTCCGTACTTACTTGAAAAGCCAGGGGTAGGTTCATTTGGATCAGGCCATCCATTGCCCCAATAAGCTATGGGTGTGATGATAACATTGATTTTGGCTTCCTGCAGTTTGGTCAGGAGATAATCAAATAGCTCAAGGTGCTCATTATCAATGAGGTTACCCAGGGTGTCACTGATTTCACAATCCCAGACATGTACCCTGAAGAGGTCCAGGCCTAGTCGTTCAAAGTGAGATACATCCTGATCTATTGCTTTTTTTAAATCGACACCCAGCTTTCTACCTGACCGGAATGCATGTGCAAAGGGTACTGTATAATTGACGCCAAAACCAGTCAATTCCTTATCATTTTCACGCCAATGCATGATGCCATCAGCGTTAATGACTATCTGGTCGTTAATATCTTGAGCATAGGCCGCATGGAAGGGAAAATGGAGCAATACCGCTACAAAGGCAGCCAACAAAAATTTGGAATTATTCCAGATTAGATTATTTTTTGTTGGTAATCCAATCAAATCTCCTTTCATAAAGCTAACATTTACCTCTAAATTGAAATATTTTATTGTTGGATAATTGCTAATCATGTGTAAATTAGCCGCTGCATATCCACTGTCCCTGAACAACTAAAGATAATGATGAGCACCCAAACTGATCACGGACAAATTTTAACTATTTATATTTAACAAACTGACTTATGAATAAACATTTACAGCGTTTTGTAATGCTGGCTGTCTTTTGGGTCTTTATCATGGGCTTCGCTGAAGCTCAACGGACCGTAACCGGTACAGTCACAGATGATTCGGGTGAGCCGATGATTGGCGTCAACATTCTGGTAGTCGGGACCACCATTGGTACTGTCTCAGATTTTGATGGGGGTTACACCCTGCAGGTTCCTGCCGGGGCCACCCAATTGCAGTTTTCCTACACAGGGTATGATGCCAGGATACAAGAATTGGGCAGCTCCTCCAGGCTTGACATCGTGATGGCAGAAGGAGCCATCCTGGAAGATGTTGTTATCACCGGTTATGGAACCGTCAAGCGGGAAAATGTAACGGGTTCGATTGCAACCCTCAAAAGCGAAGATTTTAACAAAGGATCAATAACTTCTCCTCAGGAGTTGCTTTCCGGTAAAGTAGCTGGTGTTAATGTTACCACCAATGGCGAGCCTGGTGGAGGAGCAGTCATCAGGATCCGGGGTGGTTCATCACTTTCCGCTATAAACGATCCGTTGATTATTATAGATGGTGTCCCTGTAGCAAGTAATCCAATCAGTGGATCAAGAAACAACCTCAATATTGTCAATCCGAATGACATTGAAACTTTCACCGTATTGAAGGATGCATCAGCAACTGCGATTTATGGTTCAAGAGCTTCAAATGGTGTTATCCTGATTACGACCAAAAGAGGAACCATTGGTTCAAAACTAGGCGTGTCTTATAACGGCAGTGCAGGTATATCCAAGATTGCTAAACGTGCTGATAATCTCAATTCCGGTGAATATAGGAATCTTGTCAATTCACGTTTTGCAGAAGGTCATCCTGCACGATCGCTGATGGGATCTGCTGATACAGACTGGCAAGACCAGATTTATCAGGATGGGTTCTATCAGGATCATAATTTGAGTGTCAATGGAGGAATTGGCGAGATTCCTTATCGTGTCTCATTAGGATACACTGACAGGGATGGGTTGATTAAGACCGATAATTTCAATCGTATTACCGGTGCGCTTAATCTGAACCCAAGATTCCTTGACAATAAGCTCCAGATGAACCTGAGTGGTAAGTATATGATTGACAAAAATCATTTTGCTGAGCAAGGGGCTATTGGCGCCGCAGTCGCTTTTGATCCTACACAGCCTGTTTATTCAGGTAATAGCAATTATGGCGGATATTACACCTGGTTGAACGCAGATGGTACTCCAAGTACATTAAGTCCTGACAATCCATTGGCTTTGTTGGAGCAAACTGACAATAATTCTGAAGTCAACAGATATATCCTTGGCGCTGAATTCGATTATCGGTTGTTCTTTCTCGAAGATTTGAGAGTTAATCTTAATCTTGGATATGATTTTTCAAAAGGGGAGGGCAGAAAGTATATTCCTACAACTGCTGCATTTGAAAACACAAATGGTGGACGTGATGAAAATTACAGTCAGGAAAATAAGAATGAGTTGCTCGAGGTGTATCTGAATTATGCAAAAGAATTAGATCAAGACTTTGCAATAGACCTGATGGCAGGATATTCCTGGCAGCATTTTTATTTTGATAACTATTTTGGTGTCCTCAGTGCTGAAGCAGAACCGGACACCCTCACAGATTTTGATTATGATACAAGAGAATACTATCTCCTTTCAGTTTTTGGTAGAGCCAACTTCACACTTTGGGAGAATTTACTGGTGACAGCAACTTTGCGTCGCGATGGAAGCTCTAGATTTTCAGAAGACAATCGATGGGGTATGTTCCCGGGCGCAGCCATCGCATGGAAATTGACAGATAATAGTGCAGGTGATCCGTTAGGTCTCAAAATGAGAATCAGTTGGGGTATTACTGGTCAGCAGGATATCGGTGGTAACTATTATCCTTATCTAGCCAGTTATCAAACTGGCCAATCTACTGCTCAGTATCCTTTTGGTGGATCGTATAATACGACACTCCGCCCAAATGGATATGATGCCAATATTAAATGGGAAGAAACCACTACGTATAATGTAGGAATGGATTACTCCGTACTGGACAATCGCCTCTTTGGCTCGATTGACTTTTACCTGAGGGAGACCAAAGATCTTATCAATTTTGTTCCTGTTCCGGCAGGTACCAACCTCACCAATTTTCTGACCACCAATGTCGGTGACCTGGAGAATCGCGGAGTAGAATTTGCGATCAATACAGTCCCTTGGCGCAAAGGCAATAATGAGTGGACGCTTGGATTCAATGTGGCACTGAACGAAAATGAAATCACAAAGCTGACAGCTACAGATGATCCTAACTATCAGGGTGTATTGACAGGCGGTATCAGTGGAGGTGTAGGAAACAATGTGCAGATCCATTCTGTGGGTTATCCAGCAAACTCCTTTTTCGTTTTTGAACAGGTATATGATGCTTCCGGTATTCCGATCGAAGGGCTTTATGTAGATCGTAATGGGGATGGGGTAGTCAATCCTAGTGATATGTATCGTTATAAAAAAGCAAGACCGGATGCAACTTTCGGGTTTTATACAGGTGTGAATGCAGGTCGCTTCGATGTTTCTGCCGGAGCAAGGGCTTCTTTAGGCAATTTCGTTTATAATAATAATCTTGCCAACCAGGCTGTTTATGACTTTGTATACAACAGTTCGGGCGGTGCCGGCGGAGGATATCTCAACAATGTGCATGGTCAAACGCAAACACTTGATATCAATACGCCGCAATATTTCTCTGATCATTATGTACAGGATGCTTCTTTCTTCAGAATTGACCATGTCACAGCAGGCTATAATTTTGGAAACATTGGTTCAGCCATTGAGTCTTTACGATTGTATGCCACTGTTCAAAACCCTCTTCTTGTAACAGGTTATGATGGTATCGATCCTGAAATTGCAGCACGGGATATAAATACAAACGGGGTAACACTTGGTATTGACAATAATATTTATCCACGTTCACGGACCTTTTTAATGGGACTGAATGTTAAATTTTAAAATGCCTTTTAAACAAGATATGATATGAAAAAAGTATCGATTTATAATTTATTCTTTCTCCTTTTACTTCTTGCTGTACTTCCGGCATGTTTCAATGATCTCGACACCGTGCCGATAGATGATGATGCGACTACGGCAGATGTTGTGTTTGACAACCCTGATGCTTATCGTCAGGTGTTGGCTAAGCTCTATGCCGGTCTTGCTGTCAGTGGGCAGCAAGGGCCATCAGGGCAGCCTGATATCTCTGGTATTGACGAGGGTTTCGGACAGTATATACGGGGATTGTGGTACCACCAGGAGCTCACCACGGATGAAGCGGTGATCGGATGGAATGACCAGACGATCAAGGATTTTCATTTCCAGAACTGGGATGCCAATGATGTATTCATCAATGCATTCTATAGCCGCATTTTTTATCAGATATCCTTGTGCAATGAATACCTGAGAGAAACGACTGATGCAAAACTGGATAGTCGCGGAGTTACAGGAGACCTTAGGACCGACGTTGGTTTTTATCGCGCTGAAGCCAGATTTCTAAGGGCATTAAGCTATTGGCATGCATTGGATCATTTCCGCAATGTTCCTTTCGTCACTGAAAATGATATTGTCGGTGCATTTTTCCCTCAACAAATCAGTAAAGAAGATTTGTTTGCGTATATCGAGTCTGAAATAAAAGCATTTGAAGGATTATTAGTAGCGCCACAAGCAAATGAGTATGGCCGTGCTGATCAGGCTGCTGCATGGACGTTGATGGCCAAGTTGTATCTCAACGCCGAGGTGTATACAGGTACTGCCCGTAACACAGATTGTGTAACCTATTGTGATAAAGTTATCGCTGCAGGGTATGCACTTGATGAAGACTATGAAAGCATGTTTCTTGCCGACAATCACACAGCAAGTGAATTTATCTTTTCAGTAGCATTTGATGGGTTACGGACTCAAACATGGGGAGGCACTACCTTCCTTGTGCATGCTCCGGTAGGTGGTTCTATGCTTCCTGCAGACTTTGGTATTGATGGCGGATGGGGTGGCGTGCGCACGACTAGTGCTATTGTTGCTAAATTTCCTGCGATTGGGGAAGGTAGTGTTGTCGTAGCTCCAAATCCTGGTAATTTAACATACCCTCTGTTATATGTGCCGGGTGGTTACCAGGGATGGGATCCTTCAAATACTTCTACAGTCCTCGCCTCCGCGAATGTTGATGGCAGATATGAAGGTTATCTCTATTTTCCAGATGACAATACAGAGTTCAAAATTACAGATGGGCCATCCTGGGATGTCAATTATGGGGATACCGGAGCTGATGGTATTCTCGATGCAGGCGGAGACAATATCAAAGCAGCTGAGGCTGGTTTATACAAGATTGATGTGGATCTCAATACGCTTACCTACACTTTGCTGAAAACGTCTTGGGGCATTATCGGGAGTGCGACACCAGGTGGCTGGGATTCAGATCAGAATATGACCTATGACGAAGCCTCCGGAACATTGTCTGTCCAATTGGATCTGGTAGCAGGTGAAATGAAGTTCAGAGCCAACGATGATTGGGGATTAAACTATGGAGACAATGGTTCAGATGCCTTGTTGGAAAGAGATGGTGCAAATATCGTCATTCCGAATGGCGGGAACTATAAAATTACTTTGTTCCTCGACAAACCTGATCATACGTATTCTATTGAATTGACCAGTTTTGATAAAAGAGCATTGTTTTTTACAGAAGGCCAGACATTGGATATAGATGACATTTCTCAGTTCAGCAATGGCTATGCGGTTACTAAATGGAAAAATGTAACATCTACAGGACAGCCGGGTTCAAACCTTGTCCATGTAGACACGGACTTTCCATTATTTCGTTTGGCAGATGTATACCTTATGTATGCGGAAGCGGTATTGCGGGGCGGTGGGGGAAGTATATCTTCTGCAGTCAATTACGTCAATGAGATCAGAAACAGAGCGTATGATGGTCCATCCGGTAATGTAGATCAGAGTACACTGACACTTGATTTTATCCTGGATGAGCGTGCCCGTGAATTGTTATGGGAAGGTCATCGACGTACTGACTTAGTCCGCTATGGTCGGTTTGCTAATACAGACTATACATGGCAATGGAAAGGCGGTGTTAAAGAAGGGACATCAGTCAATGCTAACTTCAACATCTTTCCGATTCCGTCAGCAGATATTGGTGCCAATCCAAACCTCGATCAAAATGATGGTTACTAATATTATTCAATTCTGAACCAATAAATAAAACAACATGAAATATATAAAGTATATCGTCTTATCCGGATTGGCAGGCTTTGTCTTGTGGTCCTGTACCGACGAAAATTTGGGGCCGGTACTTCATAAAAATGGAGGATTGGCCATTACCTCTCCCACCGCAGGTGCCTCCTGGGTACTCGTGGAAACTTTAGCAGAGGAAAATCTACCCGCTTTTACATGGACTGGCGTAGACTATGGATTTGAAGCCGGAGCTTCCTACAAATTGGAAATGGATGTGGCCGGGAATAACTTTGCCGCACCAGCTGTTCTGGCTAATGTAAATGCGCTATCAGCTTTGGTAAAGCAAGGAGATATCAACAATATCTTATTGGCTAAAGAACTGGAAGGCAATATCCCTGCCCAGATAGAGTTCAGAGTTATTGCCGCGGTCAACCCTGATGTGAGTGGTGATACCTCTGAAGTAGTTACAATAAGTATTACACCTTATCCTTCCAATGTGGTGATTCCACAACTGCAGGTACCGGGTAGCTACCAGGGATGGTCTCCGGCAGATAGTACCACTGCCGTTTATTCACCTGGAAGTAACAGCCAATATGAAGGATATATTTATTTCAACATCGATAATGCTTTATACAAGTACACCATAGGTCCTAGCTGGGATACTAACTATGGTGACACCGGAGATGATGGCACACTCGATCAGAACGGAACAGATATTTCCGCAGGGGCTGCCGGTGTGTACAAACTGAATGCTAACCTTAACCAGTTTACACATACTCGCCTTCGCACAGATTGGGGACTCATTGGATCCGCTACACCTAATGGATGGGATTCAGATCAGGATTTGACATTTGACCCTGCAACGAATAAGTTCACGATCACATTGGATCTTGTAGCCGGAGAGATTAAATTCAGAGCCAATGATGACTGGGCCTTCAATTTCGGAGACGATGGCAATAATAAGACGCTTGAGTATAACGGAGCGAATATTGTTGTTGCCGAAGCAGGCAATTATACCATCGATCTCTTGATCGTGGGTGTTCCTAAGTACCGATACACGATTACTAAAAATTAAACCTTACCCTGTTTGGATTAAAAAGGCAGTGATGATCATCACTGCCTTTTTTTTATGCCAAAATTGTCCGTTCTGCCCCCTGCCTCTGACCCCCTACCCCCTCAAAGGGCAGGGGGTCAGAGGGGGTCAGTAGGTGGTTACAGAGACTAGCACTTGGATGAGCGAAAGCAGGTCGAAGTGCTCGCATGCTGCGGATCACAAAAATCTCTTCGTACAAAGTTGAGCTTAAGTTGACTTAAGCTCGCGTGCTTCGGATCACAAAAATCTCTATGGGGAAGGATCAACGATGTCCGTCTTTGACGGTAGGAAAGATCAGACGATAAATTTCATGGAGCACCTACACAGATCTTACCAGTAGATCCCATAAACGCTTCGTCCCTTATACAAACCACATAACATCCCGACAGTAAACCCGGCACGGGAATGCGTATGATCTGCTCATCGGCAGAAGCGATCTTCCGTGAAAGGATTACTTTTCCGTCGGTCGCATAGATTGAAAGGGTACAAGGAAAACGCAGATGAAGGCTGTTTGTATTCCTAACATTAATTTCCTCATCAGTATAGGATAATTCAAGCCTACCCGCTTGGGCTGGGACATATTGAGTTGATGAAGTAAAATCATACGGATGCATCATCCATCCGATACCTCCATCAGTAATAAGCTCGTTGTCGAAATCAAAAAACGTGGCATTGTCCCAGCTTGATCCGGTCACCCATTGCGTTTCACATTCTGTACTCACCCATGCCGGCTCCCAATAGATGACGCCGGAGCCACCATGATCGATGACGGTCTGCGTCAAATCCACCATCCATTTTTTTTGATTGGCCGAGCTCAACGGAGCATAGGATGGATGAGTATTAAAAAGGAGATTGTTAGCACCATCAGCATTTTGGGTGGTCCAGCCATAAGCTGCTTCAAAGATCATTACCTCCTTGTCAGGATAGTCCGCCTTAAGTGAATTAATAACTTGACCGACCTGGGGGATATTGATAGGCTGATGCCACTGCCAGTAATAGGAGATCCCAATGACATTAAAATTGGTAAAGCCATTCGATATAAACTGTCCGATAAACCATTCCACATCTTCCGGATCTGCGATATGAATTGCTTTTTGAATTGGTGTATTAAAGACCGCTTCAACCTGGTCAATAGCTGTGGCCGCCGCCTGAAACAAGAAAACATTTCGCTGCCAGTCCAGCGTCCATCCCTGGTCATTGACTTGTTGTGACAATAATATCCCACGATTGGTTTCATTGCCTATCTGCACGATATCCGGCAAAAGGTTTTCGTTGCCAAGCTTTGTAAGGGTTTGATAGATATAATTCCTGAGCGAATCAGCAAGAATGTTTTGGTTTTCTACCACAGCAGCCCAGGCAGCAGGGACAACTTGGTGGCCGGGATCAGCCCATGTATCTGAAAGATGAAAATCCAACAGAACAGTATACCCAAGTGTTTTAGCACGAATGATCGATTTGCGTACATCTTCAAAGTCACTATACCGTTCTCCCTGGTTTAGTTGATCATACCAGGAGGGTGTATGCCATAGCCGGAGTCTCACCATATTGGCTCCATTGTCTGCAAACAAGCCATAAACATTTTGGGGTGTACCATCATTCGTGTAAACGGCGCCGCACGCTTCCATCTCATTGACATAGGAAAGATCTGCCCCGAAATAAAAAGATTGTGAAATGATCTGTCGTGAGCCAATGGTTATGACAAGCAGACAAAGACTCAATTTTATTTTCAGAGCAGATCCTGTATGCACATATTTTATTTTCCGAGCGCATAAGTCAATCCAAATACCCAATAGGTCTGCAATGGATTATTGGTACGTCCTGCTGCTTCAGCCTCCTGCTTGTTGCTTCGGAGACCAACATCCAGACCGATACCAAACCCTTTTACAGAGGTAGTCAGTCCATTGATCCAGGTCCAGTTGGACAGATCCATGCCCTTATAACTCTTAAAGGCGGAAAGGTTGGAGGTCCATTTTATCCCTTTTACGATTTCTCTTTTATAATCCGCTACGACTTTAGTACCAAAGGAGCTCTGGTAATCGAAGCCTGTGTTGGAAAACACAAAATTATAGTTAAGCGGATGGATGACCACGACCAGGTCTTTAATGGGAGTCCAGGTAGCTCCAGCACCGAAATCAAGATAACCTGGATTATTGAAATTGTCCAACAGCGAGGTGCGGTATTCTGCTAGTGTAGAAAGTGCCCATTTATCAGAAAGCTTATACCCGAAAAGTGTGGTCACATTAAAAGCGTCTGAGGTTACTTTAAATTCATCGCTGTCCGTCGGGTCATCTTCATCATCAAATTTCTGCCAGCCCAGAGCCAAATTCAGATTGTTACGCCAGAAGTATTTCTTTTGGTCCAGATTGGCATATCCGTTACCTGTAAAGCCGATGCTGATCGCATTCGTGTTCGGCGATTCTTTGGACAACCAATCGCTAAAATGGGAGATATTAAACCCAATATTTCCACGAGCTCCGATATCCCAACGTGGATAAGGAGTGATCTGATCGGTCAGCCCAGCTACTTCCGTTTTAAGGGCATCTACAGTGGCGGTTAGTTCAGTTAGCTGACCTTCCAGAGTTGCAAGTTCAACGGCTTTTACAGCCTGCAAGGCTGTCAATTCTTCAGTTGTCTGGGCGTCTAATATCCCGATAGAAAAAAAAGCTAGCGTCCAGCAAAAGATCCTTTTTCTCATAACATTATTTGATTTAGCGTTCAAATGTCGCAGTAAAACTAATCAAAATGTCGTCGGTGCAAAACCGGCCAAAAGGTCAGTTTGTTCTACCATCGCTTTCCATATTACCCTACTTTCACCTTCACAGATCGCTCACGATCCCAATGCTACCATCACCTTTCCTTTTCATTGTTTAAGGTTCTACCATTCCTCCGACTACATCGTTGTATACTGTGGTGATCTACGAAGTATGCTGTCCAGCTTTCTATATGCACGCAAATTCATAGTCCCTTTCGTTTCAAACCACTAGCTTTGAATAACATGGATGAGAAATTTGAATGGCTTGTACAAGGTATGATGGAGCACGAATACGGCACGATAGATGATTTTATCTCACCTGCATTGGTTACCAGTCTGCGCAACAATCTGCTTGTGCGCAAGGAGAAAGGACTAATGACTAACGCTGGCGTGGGGCAGCATTCCTCTTTTCAGGAAAATGCTAAAGTGCGGATGGATCAGATAAGCTGGATGGAAGATGACCAAAAAGATCCATCTGAAGAATCGTATCATCGCTTGCTTTGGGCCTTCATCCACTATCTCAATAGCACCTGTTATACCGGGCTCAATGGCTTTGAAAGTCACTTTGCATGGTATGCTAAAGGAAGCTTTTACAAAAGACATCTGGATCAATTTAAAAATGACTCTGGCCGGAAGTATTCAATCGTTCTTTATCTCAATGAGCAATGGATGGATTGCGATGGGGGAGAATTGGTCATGTATAAAGGTGATGAAACAATCACCATCGCACCGCTAGGAGGGCGGATCGTGTTTTTCGAAAGCGATCGCATAGCTCATGAAGTCTTACCCGCTCATCGAACCCGAATGAGTATTGCAGGATGGATGAAACAGATATGAAAACAGTATACACTAAAGCAATTTTTTGTGTGAAGATGAATGGTGAGCACATTCAGGTACATGCAACTAAAGGTTATGATTTAATGGTAAATCAGGAACATCTTTTCGCGTTTCATGATCATATGTGATTTAGTAGTTATATATTCAATTTGCTCAACCTGAATTCGATAATAAGCTCTCTGGAATGTAAAATTTTCCCGAAAAGTCTCTTTAATGTTAATGTATTGTAACATAATTCAAAAGGATATCCTCATCTTTAACCCCCTAATTCATGCTACTTATGAAAACGCAACCATACTATTCCGTCCGTACCTCAAAAATCCACGGCCGTGGTGTCTTTGCTAAAAGAGACATCCGAAAAGGAACCAAAGTCATCGAGTATACCGGTCCGATCATTTCTGCTGAGGAAGCGGATGAAGTGGGTGTCACTACAGAAAAGGGACACTCGCACACCATGCTTTTTCAGGTTGACGAAAAAAGAGTAATCAATGGCAATCTCGGTGGGGATGCCCGATATATAAACCATAGTTGCGCTCCCAACTGTGAAACAGTGCAGACAGGAGATCAGATTTTTATCGAAGCATTAAGAGCGATTAAAAAGGGTGAAGAAATCCTTTATGATTACCATCTTCAGGTGGAGGAGAAAATAACGGACAAGGTTAGAAAGGAGTATGCCTGTTTTTGCGGTTCGCCCGAATGCAGAGGATCACAGATCGCCCCTGATATTCTTGCCAAACAAGCTAAGAAGGACGAAAAGAAAAAGAAAAAACAGGAGGAGAAGAAGATAAAGGCTGCGAATAAATTGGAGAATAAGAAAAAGAGTGACCTGAAAGTGAAGGCCAAAGCAGAGGAGAAGAAAAAGAAAGCAGAGGAGAAGAAAAAGAAAGCCGATGAAATAAAGAAGAAAGCAGAGGAAATAAAGAAAAAAACAGAAGCGGAGAAAAAGAAAGCCGAAGGGAAATCGTCGAAGAAAAACAAGAAAAAAACTAAAGACAAGAAAAAGTCAAACTCCCTTTCTCTGATGGTTGACACCAAGTCATCCTCCAAAAAGGAAAAGAAAAACAAAAAAAAGGATAAGAAGAAGTAAGGAATTCAGTTGTCGGATTTCAGCTCTTGAGAGAGTAACTTGAAATTAATCTTATCACTATTCTTTTTGAGATGATCGATGATGATCATCGCCCGGTGAATACGCAGATCCGTATTTTTGACCTGTCCCACTGCGTAGATGACGTTTCGTTGTTTTCCAGGTGTGAGTTGTAAAAACAGGTCTTTCCCCTGCTTATCCTGTTCAAGTACTTCCTCCAGTTCTGTTGGAAAGGGCAGACCAAATTCACTTTCATCTTTTTTGAGCCGCGCTTCAACGGTTGTGCCTTCCTTGAGTTTTAACTGATCACGGATTTTTTTATTGAGGTTAATGAAATACACACCGTCCTCGGCCGACATGATCGCACATTGCATTTCAACTGTGCCATTGAGTGTGCACACAACTCTTTTAATACCGGAATCAAGAAAGTGCTTCGCAATCGATTGCGGCACCTTGATGTGGTAGGACCACAGTCGGGTATTAAAATTTTCAAGTCGAGCCTTAAATTCCGCTTGGGCTTTGGGTTTCATCTCATCAAAAGTAAATAAGGTATTTGACGTTTTCCCCCTTCCCGCTTGAGCCAAGGGCTCAAGCGGGAAGGGGAGAAGGCTTCATTGAATTCCCTTCGGCAAGCTCAGGGACCCAGATTGAGATTGAACCACAACCCTCAGATTTCGACAACCGTCAAATTCCGACAACCCTCAGAGCCTGAAACTTCCTAGATTCCGACACATCTCAAAGTCTTACTGTCTTACAATCTCACTGTCTTGCAGTCTTACAATCTCACTGTCTTACAATCTCACAATTGAATATCTTTCCATCTCAATACAATCAAGACCATGATGACATTACCCTGGACCGGCGTATATCCGGCAGTGACCTCAAAATTTACAGCCAAAGGTGACCTTGATCTGGATGCCTTCTTATTTGGAGTCGATGCACAGATCGCTGCAGGGGTGGACGGTATTATAGTTGGAGGTTCACTGGGAGAGAGCAGCACGATCACGCATGACGAGCGTATAACCATGTTAACCGCTATAACCGATAGGTCCGGACAACAGGTGCCAGTGCTTATCAATATTGCGGAAGGCTCCACCAGGCAAGCAATAGCGCTAGCACAACGCGCTGAGTCCGCTCGCGCAAATGGCCTGATGGTGCTGCCACCGATGATGTATAGACCAACGGATGAGGAGGTCATTGATTTTTTCAACGATATCGCCACTAATACTTCATTGCCGATCCTGGTGTATAACAACCCGGTGGACTATAAGGTAGAAGTAACGCCACATATGTTTGATGCTTTATTAAAACATGATACCATCCAGGCTGTCAAAGAAAGTACCAGAGATCTTTCCAATGTGACGAGATTCATCAATGCCTTCGGTGATCGCCTCAAAGTCTTGACAGGTGTTGATACCATCGCCATGGAAGCACTGGTGATGGGCGCACACGGGTGGGTAGCAGGCCTCGTCAATGCCTTTCCAGCGGAAACGGTAGCGATATATCGATTGATCAAAGCAGGACGAATAGAAGAAGCAAGAAATATACACCGGTGGTTTCTTCCAATACTCGAACTGGATATTAATGCACAACTGGTACAGAACATCAAACTGGCAGAACAAATGACAGGCCTTGGAAATGAAAATGTCAGACTTCCACGGAAAATATTGACCGGACATGAAAGGCAAAGAGTGATGCGAATTGTGAAAGAAGGCATCGCATCACGTCCAGCGCTCCCGGATTATTTTAATTTGTAAAAGACTGTTTTATGATCACGCAAAACATTATTGGTTTTCAATTGTCCGCTTTATCAGATAAGGCTATTTATGCATCAAATCCCGACACATTGACGACCTTGCCGGAAGGCTTTTCTCCTGCTACTGAATCAGAAACAAATCTGGCTGTAGAGAAAGCATACATGGCTTGTCGCATTTTCAGAAATATAGAGGGTGATCGGAAAGCTGATTTTCTAAACCACATCGCTTCTGGTATTGAAGACTTAGGAGCTTTACTGGTTCAACGTATTATGCAGGAGACTGCATATCCAGAGGCCAGAATCACTAGCGAGCGGAATCGCACATGTGCCCAACTGCGAATGTTTGCGGAGGAAGCAATGCATGGTGCATGGTGTGATGATATCCTTGATGTTGCCATGCCGGAAAGAGCACCTTTGCCAAGACCGGAAATTCGTAGAAGGATGATTTCAATAGGCCCTGTCATTGTTTTTGGTGCGAGTAATTTTCCACTTGCATATTCAACCGCCGGTGGTGATGTTGCTTCTGCACTTGCCGCTGGCTGTCCGGTGATTGTCAAAGCACATGAATCACACCTCGGGACAAATGCATTGGTGGCAGAGGTGATCATGAATGCGGCGAGGGGAACGGGGATGCCTGATGGCGTATTTTCTTCGTTGAATGGCAATGGTCTGCATACCGGGAGGCAATTGGTCTTGCATCCATTGACCGCGGCAGTTGGATTTACCGGGTCAAAAAATGGCGGAAGAGCCTTGTTTGATCTCGGACAACAACGGCCTAATCCGATTCCTGTATTTGCAGAGATGGGCAGTGTCAACCCAATATTTCTTTTACCAGGGAAGGTGGCAGAGGATAATGCCGCACTGGTCTCTCAGCTCGTAGCTTCTATGACGATGACCGTTGGCCAGTTTTGCACCAATCCTGGTATCCTGGTAGCGTTAGATGATAAACATACCGCAGGATTGATTGAACAACTGAAAGTTGCTCTTGAAAATGTCTCCGGAGCTACCATGCTTAACAAAGGAATATTCAATAGTTTTCAAAAAGGAATAGCTGTCGTAAAGGGAGAAAAGGGAGTCCTCATGGTAAATGCAGAAAAACTAAATACAGGTTGGCAGGCAACACCCGTTTTGGCTTCAGTATCGGCAGATGTTTTTCTGTCAAATCCGAGTCTCCATCACGAAGTATTTGGTCCGTTTTCTTTGATAGTACTGTGCGCAAATCATACCCAGATGAGGCTTGTTGCTGAAGCGCTGGAGGGGCAATTGACAGCTACGGTTCAGGCGGCTGATCATGAATGGGACGAAGCCAGCAATCTGGTTGATATTTTACTAGAAAAAGCAGGTCGTATTGTTTTTAACGGAGTTCCTACAGGGGTTGAAGTATGTGCAGCTATGACACATGGAGGGCCATATCCCGCCAGTACGGATAGCCGTTTTACAGCTGTAGGGCATCATTCAGTATACAGATGGCTGAGGCCGGTAACATTTCAAAATTTCCCTATTGATTTCCCGAAAAGCTGAGGACTTTTTGAAAAGCATATCCAAACCTGGTTACTGTCATCCCAAAGCAGATATTAGATCGTCCTAATAATTTTGTAATAACAAAACAAGGCTCTATCTATGCACAAGTTTATTTATCAAAACACCACGCAATGATCCAACCATTACATCTCAATAGACTTTGTTTTATTCTTCTTTTTTCAGGTGCAGGGTTTATGCCCCAATTAGTTTCTCAAGCTGTGATGACTGTGGCAGATACCACACAGCCTATGGCTTCTATACGTGCTGACCGACCAGACCAAACTGAGACATCCTATCTCGTGCCAAAAGGTTACTTCCAGATGGAGCTTGGGTTTTCTATTACAGAAGCCGAAGAAGGGTTCATTTATAACTATCCTGCGGGGTTATGGAAGTATGGTTTGACAGACCATTTTGAACTTCGGTTGATCACGACATATATCACCATCCAGGATGAGCCTAATCCTAATCAGAATGGTTTCCTCCCATTGGCTGTTGGATTAAAATCAAAATTGTCAGAGCAAAAGGGCATCCTTCCAAAAATGTCTTTTATCGGCCATCTCAGATTACCTGGCATTGTCTCCGAGGAATTTGAAACAACGTACCTCGCACCGGAACTACGACTTGCATTTGATCACACTGTATCCGACTTCTTTTCAGTAGGATATAATGTTGGATTGGTCTGGGATGGTAATGATCCTGAGCCGTATGTTCTGTATACGCTAACGACCGGTTTTGCCATTACAAACAGGCTGGGTCTTTTCGCAGAAGTGTATGGAGCAACACCACAAAGGGAAAACGATCCTCCTGAACTGTATGCAGATGCCGGCCTTACCTACTTGATTGGTAATAATTTTCTGTTAGATGTTTCAGCCAGCCAGGGCATCACCGACAATGCACCTTTACGGTATGTATCTGCAGGCTTTTCTTACCGTTTCAAATTGTAGAAGTTCCTGTGTCCGGCAGAAAAGAAAGACCACATGATTACTAAACAATAGCACGTGAAAATTCTCTTCTTTTTAGGTGTCCTCTTATTCATTCTTTTTGAAGTAGCCAAGGTCTATTTCATCTTGCCTGTTCCGGGCAGCCAGGAGATGAATAGTATAGATCTGGCTTATATTCTACATGCCAATCGCTGGATCATCAGAGGTGTAACAGGCCTGCTGATAGTCGCAGGGATTCGAGAGGCATGGAACAAATCTAAATGGCTTACCGGAGTACTTCTTTTCATAGCCGTTAGTGTGGGCTATTTGACTCATTTCAATATGGCCGCTGATACCATGTTTTATCAACCTAAAAATTTAAGGATGGTCCCTGCTGCCAGTAACAAAGTTGAAACAGAACGACTGATCATTGGGATTTCATTAAACGGTGATTCGAAGGCATACCCCATCCAGTTTTTAGGATACCACCATCAGATACAAGATACTATCGCTGGTAAACCGGTCATGATCACCTATTGTAATGTATGCAGATCAGGCAGGGTCTTTGAGCCTATGGTCAATCAAAAGTTTGAAAAGTTTAGGTTGGTAGGCATGGATCATTACAATGCAATGTTTGAAGATGCCACTACCAGATCATGGTGGAGACAAGCAACAGGCGAAGCTATTGCAGGACCACTGAAGGGTCAGTTTTTACCTGAATTTCCCTCGCAGCAAACGACCCTCAGTACATGGCTTTCTTTGTATCCGAAGAGTCTTATTATGCAACCGGATAGTCATTTCATTTCTGAATATGACGTTATGAGTGATTTTGAATCAGGTAGAATGGAAGGCAGGCTGACACGCTATGATTCCGCTTCATGGGGCGATAAATCATGGATTGCAGGAGTTTGTCTTGAAGATATTTGCAAAGCCTATGACTGGAATGAACTCACTTCAAAAAACGTCATCAATGATCACCTTGGACCAATTCAAGTTTCAATTGTGTTATCTAGGGATCAGAAGAGTCTTTTTGCGTTCCAAAGAAACTCAATAGATCAATTACTTTATTTCAGGAATGATACGTTGACCGATGGTCAAATTGATTTTGCCTTTTCTGGAAAAGCGCTGGATACGTCTTCCGTTTCGCTTACGCCACTTCAGGTTTATCAGGAGTATTGGCATAGCTGGAGAACCTTTCATCCTGAGTCGCTGAAGTAAAAACATTACATTTTATTCTTTTTGTTTTAAATTGTAGGAAAATTCTTTACCCTTGGCAAAGAAGGAAATGTGTCCCCCAGTCATTGTGAAATACTCAAGCTTGTGATGTAATCAATTGGGTCGTTTTACTGCGATTGAAGTGTATCAGCCCTAATTTCAATTCTAATCACATTCTAATATGTTAACTCCTAAGGGGCTATCGATTATACTTAAATTTGTGCCCTCAAAGAGAGGCGATGCGTAAAAATCTTGTATTTGTAGTATTTGTCCTGTGGAACCCTATAGTTTCATTTGCCCAGCAGGACACAATGCTGAAAATCGACCTCGATAAAGTGGTGGTAAAGGGTTTTCGGTTTAATGAACTCACTGCTAAACTTCCGGATGTACATGAAACATACATTATCGGTGGACGGAAGAGTTCGGTGCTTTCCATACAGGAACTGCCTGCCAATCTTGCCGAAAAAACGGGCAGACAAATCTTTGCCAAAATACCCGGTGCGTTCATCTATGATATGGATGGCTCAGGTAACCAGGTCAATTTTTCAACACGTGGACTGGATGCTCATAGAAGTTGGGAATATAATATCCGTCAGAATGGGGTATTGATCAATTCGGATATATATGGATATCCTGCGAGTCACTACAGCATGCCTATGGAGGCGATTAAAAGTATCGAAATCGTACAGGGAACAGCTGCACTTCAATACGGTGCTGAGTTTGGTGGAATGGTCAACTATGTGACGAAGAGTGCAGATACGACGCGGCCTATCTCTTTTGAAAGTATCAATACTGTCGGTTCGTACGGTCTTTTTAGTTCATATAATGCGCTGGGTGGAAAAATTGGTAAATTAACTTACTACACGTATTACCAGCATAGGGTGTCAGATGGGTACAGAGACAATGCTGAATCGGATGCTTCAGCACAGTTTGCAAGTTTGCAATATGATTTCTCTGACAAACTCAATCTTCGTTTTGAGATTGGAAGAAGCGAATACCTGTATCAAATCCCGGGACCATTAACGGACAGTATGTTTTATGTTGATCCACGTCAGTCTACCCGCTCACGTAATTATTACAATCCTGATATTTATGTTCCTTCCTTTACACTCAATTGGAAGATCAACACCAGGACCTCACTGCAATGGATTGTTTCTGGCTTGTTTGGGGCACGTAATAGTGTGGAGTTTGAAGGATTCGCTACAAAACCAGATGTCATAGATCCGGTGACCTTACAATATGCCAACCGTATTGTCAATATTGATAATTTCAACTCAAGGACCTCCGAACTCAGATTGCTCCACGAATACGAACTTGGCAAAAGGAAGAGTGTAGTCTCTGCAGGCCTTCGGTATTTCAACAATGACATGCACAGACGGCAACAAGGGAAGGGAGCTACAGGGAAAGATTATGATTTGAATATCACCGGAGATTGGGGAAGAGACATGTATTACAAGAGTCAAAGTATTGCACTGAGTATAGAAAACATGCTCTATGTAACACCGCTGTGGAGTGTTTCACCTGGCTTACGGTACGAACTAGGCAGCACGGATATGACCGGATACATCTCCTATCTCGATCCTGCCGACTTACCTAATCATATCGATCATACTATTCCTGCATTTGGTATCAACAGCAAGTATGAACTGAGTGAAGCGGCCTCCATCTATGCTGGAATTTCACAAGCCTATCGTCCTGTTTTATTTAAGGATATCGTACCTACTTCTTCGCTGGAACGAGCCAACAAGGATCTTGAAGATGCTTTGGGATATAATGCCGAATTAGGAATCAATGGCCGTGCTGGTAGTTGGCTGAAATATGAATTTACGCTCTTCCGTTTAGTTTACAAAAACAAACTTGGAAATACGATTCAGACAGAAGATGGTCAAGAATATATTTACAAAACAAACATCGGAGACAGTGAAACAATCGGCATCGAATGTTTCGCAGAAGTGGCTCCTATCCAGGAAAGAAATGTATACGTTTCACTTTTTACGTCAACTTCCATAATGAAAGCTGTGTACACCGATGCCGTTATAGCTAATAATGGTGAAAATACTGACATCAGTGGCAATGAGGTCGAAAGTGTACCGAGGTGGATCAGCAGAAATGGATTTAATCTGGGATACAAAAATCTTCGTGCGGTACTACAGTACAGTTATGTTGCTGAAAGTTTTTCTGATCCAACAAATGTCGCTGACCCTACGCCCAATGGCGCACGAGGCATCGTGCCATCCTATGGTATCCTTGATTTGAATTTGTCTTTTCGTTTTGCAGATCATTTTATCCTCCGCGCCGGTATCAACAATTTGCTGGATCATCAATATTTCACCAAACGTCCGTTGTTTTATCCTGGTCCCGGCGTCTGGAGTTCGGATGGTCGTAGCGTGGTGGTCTCACTTGGCGTAAAATTTTAAAATAGTTGTCATAGGCGTATTACATCCACCCCTGACAATCCCTACTTCCTTTTAATTCCTTGTTGGTTACTTGTGCTGAGGAAGTCGAAGTATTGCCTATTGCTGATAGTCTTCGTTGTTTTCAGAAACTCCTTCAGCTTTCCTTCTTACATTTACTGCCGATGAGGACTGTTTTCGAATGCATCGACGGCCATACCTGCGGGAGCCCTGTCCGGGTAGTGAAAAATTCAAAGCCAGATCTTCATGGGGATACGATGGATGACAAACGGCTCCATTTCATGCGCGAATTCGACTGGATCAGGAAAGGGCTGATGTTTGAGCCCCGCGGTCATGACATGATGAGTGGCAGTATGATTTATGCTCCCCATCATCCGGAGCATGATGCTGCAATCCTTTTCATCGAGACCAGTGGATGCCTCCCCATGTGCGGACATGGCACGATCGGTACTGTTACCATCGCAATCGAAGAAAAGCTAATCATTCCAAAAATACCAGGTCAACTCATTCTTGAAGTTCCAGCAGGAATCATCCGCGTTTCTTATGTGCAGGAGCATGGCAAAGTCAGATCTGTCGAAATCACCAACGTTCCTTCTTATCTCGCTGCTACTGATCTTATCGCAACCTGCCCGGTGCTGGGCGAAATAAAAGTTGATGTCGCTTATGGTGGGAATTTTTATGCTATTGTGGATGTACAGGATGGTTTTCCCGGGCTTGAGTATTATACTGCCGATCAGCTGATATCATGGGGCAGGGCACTTCGAGAAGATATCAATAACCGATACACGTTTGTTCATCCGGAAAACGAATCTATTAATGGTTGTTCCCATATATTGTGGACAGGGCAACCATTAAATGCTACGTCAACAGCAAGAGGTGCAGTGATCTTTGGTGAAAAAGCAATAGACCGCTCACCATGTGGTACAGGAACTTCAGCACGAATGGCGCAATGGTTTGCAAAAGGAGAGCTAAAAGTGGGTGAGCCATTTGTCCATGAGAGTATCATCGGCAGTATATTCAATGGACGGATATTAGCAGAAACAACGGTAGGTCCTTTCCAGGCGATTGTCCCTT
>JBBRDL010000040.1:0-28220 GCA_038203965.1 Chitinophagales bacterium
TGTTTGTTGTCCTGCTTCAAGGAACTCCTTTAAGCCGGAAGCGGACTCTGATATGTCATTCTTCAGGCAATAGCGAGGGTACTTCTTGACCTCTGTTTCCAGGTCAGATATTTTCGTGTTCGTATTTTCCAGCAGGGCCCCATCTACGGATAGGCGAGCGCAGCGAGTCAATCCGCGAGGAATACGGAATACCGAACAAGGAACAAGGAAGTCAGAAGTTTTGTCAGGAGACAGCTATCTCTCGATTTCAATAATCAATAATCAATGATCAATTAAAAGTTGAAAGTTCGCAGCATAGAAGGGTTGCGTTTGGTGACCGGCTCCCCATCTACGGATAGGCGAGCGCAGCGAGTCAATCCGCTTTCGAATTGCCCAAAATCCGTTTTCGTTTTACCCCTATATCCACTAATGGGGACTTTATAAAACAAGTTGTGCTTCATTCTATAACGACACCCTGCTATATTTAACAATAAAGAAAAATTGTCCAACATATTGCGACCATTATCCATTTTATAGGAGCGTTAGCCAACTCAACTTTGTATAGTCAATAATGACAAAAAAAAAACAAAAAGATGAGTACAGTATTTAATGTGCCAACAAGAGAAGAAGTAGCACCACTTAATCAAGCAATTTTTGACAACTTAACAAAAGCCTTGGGTTTTGTTCCTAACCTTTATGCAACAATGGCATAACCGCATCAAGGCTTAAAGTAAACCAAACACCACAGGCACAGCAGGATTTTGCAGACATTAAAGAACCCTTTATGTTGCAAAACCTAAAGGATGCCATTGAAAAACACTTCAAAACAAAACATACAGCAAATGATTATGCCTTGTTGTTAAATGTTTCTTCAAAGGCTTTAGCCAAAGCCACAAAAGCTCATTTTAATAGGACCCTGACAGATTTAATTTCTGAACGAATTATCATAGAAGCCAAGAGGGAATTATATTTAACATCAAAAACTGTAAAGGAAATTGCCTATGAATTAGGCTACGAAGACGAGCATTATTTTAGCAGATTCTTTAAGACAAATGCGGACGTATCACCTCAACATTTTAGAGAAACAGTTGGTTTTGCAAGAGCCGAAGTGTAACGAAAAAAGAACAACACACAACATCGGTTTCGCAACATGGCGACCGAGGTGCTTCTATGAAACATTTGTGTTAGTTGGACTTTTGTAATTCTAATGAACTTTAGTGCTAAAAAGCCGACACATCGCCAGTACGAAAACCGGTAACAGCCGATCCTGGTTCAGGAAAAAGTATACAAAAATGAATCAATGCATAGCATAGAGGCGTTCCGTTTGGTGTTGGGCTCCCCATCCTGGATGATCGAATGCAGAGAGCCAATCTAAAATCCAGAGTAGGTGAGAACGTCTGTGTGGGCGTCAAATATTTCAGTTTTTTTAAGGACAAGACACAAAAAGTGTAAAGTTTTTTCAGTGCAAAACAACCTTCTGCATAAAAAATGACTTTCCCAGTCACATTTCCCCCTTCTCAATACACTACATATAGCGATGCACCAAAAGTGCTTCCAGTTTGAATTGTATTTCTTCACTTAAACCAGTTAAAAACAATGAACCTTAAACTATTCAACACAAGACTTTCGGCGGAAACCGTCCTGGCCGACCAGCAAGTCATTAACGCATTTATGGATTCGGTATCCGTCAAGAAGACCTCCACACAATACGTCCCGGGAAACCCGGACTACTGGTCTATACTCATTTTTTATGAAGACTTCCACACGAATGGAACCAAGAGTAAAGAAGTCGAAAAGCAACCAGGCATTTCCGAAGCCGATCTGGATGAAACCCAGCAAAGTATTTATGCAGCATTAAGGCTCTGGCGTAAAGACCGTGCGACTGAAATCAACCTGCCTGAATTTATGGTTTGTCACAACGCAACACTCATGACGGTGGCGAAAGAAAAACCTCAGGACCTGGTTTCCCTGAGTAGGATCAAAGGATTAGGAGATCAAAAAGTAGCGAAGTATGGTGATGATATCTTGGCGATTATCAATGCCTTTTAGAGGCAGCTATTCGCCACATTTCAGAACATAGGATCTTAATGCCAACCAGTTTTGATTTGCTTCACATTTCCGAACTGCAAATACTAACTGTTAACTAAATCAAAAAGACACCCCCATACCTGGAGGTGTCTTTTTGATAAAAGGTTTACGACAAACTATCCTCTACACGCTACTTTAAGGGCTCTCAGTTCTTCTCTGCTGTTGACGGTGACTAATGTTCCATCATCGAGCGTGACACTGAACGGGAAGACAAACTCAGGATGTGGACGTTGACCTGGATTTTGCTGATGCCAGGTTTGTACTGCTGCTCTCAATTCTTCCTTCGAATTGACAGTCACTATGGTGCTGTCAGCAAAGGAAACCGTGATCGGGAAGTTGAGGGTGAAACATGGTCCACCACTGTGTCCTCCAGGTCCACCGTGTCCACCTGAATAGCACAGTGCGCGCAATTCTTTAAGGTCTGCTACAGATTCGATGGTGATCAACTCTCCGTCCTCATTCAATACCTGTACCGGAAGAACAAGAGTAGGTTTGTTATGACGGTTAGGACGACCCCCATTGGCCTGAAACCAGTCACGAATAGCTTGTTTCATTTCAGGATAACTTCCTACAGTGGCAGTAGTGCTGTCAGCAAACTGAATGGTCACCGGAAAAACCAATTCATAACAGCCCAATCTACCTGCCCCACACTGATCTTCTATACTGGTGGTGGATTGCAGGACAAAGTTTTCTACTTCAGCGAGGTTATCATCTTTCTCGCAGGAGGTAAAAAATCCGGATAGTATAACTACCATAAAAACGCTTAAGGTTCCAATGAATGTTCTTAACATGACGTTGTTTTTTTAATGATTAATTTGAATTTCAATTAAAAGAATAAATCATCCTCCTTTTGTACTCAACGGAGAGAAAAAAAACTGTTTTACTGATTCTTCCTCTTCCACTGGAGCTATATAAAAAGCTAAATAATGAATTGTCGATGAGTTATACTATGATTAAGAACATCTTGATGACTGATCCCAATAAACCGGACCACTTAAACCGAAACGCACATCCGGAGTCAAAGCTCATAGTTCTCTATATCTTTATGCGATATGCAGAAAAGTAAAACCGCTGACTTTTCTTCAATACGAGCGAGCTGAAATATTACGTTATCCAGATCACTGTTAAAAAGGGTAGATGAGAACGGATTAATCCAATGACTTCAAGCCCTGCTGCGTACCACAACCCTGAATGGAGGAAACAAAACACTGGGAAAATCTAAAATCCGGGGACATCAACGCCCTGCAGGAGTTGTATAACCATCATATTGATGCCTTATATACCTATGGAATGGTGTTATGTCATGATGACGACAAAGTCAAGGACTGTATTCATGATTTATTTCTCTCTTTTTGGAACAACCGCAATGGACTCACCGTTCCTACATCCGGTAAGGCTTATTTGATGGTTTCCCTGCGCCGCCGTCTTTTTGACAAAGGACCCAAAAGCAACCTGGATACCATACCCCTTGAGGACAGTGGTTTGAATGATTCATTCACCCCGGATCCCCAGGAGGTCTGGATTCTGGCCGAAGACGAGGAGAAGCGACAACAAAAAATGAATCATGCTATGGCGCGGATTAGCGACCGGCAGCGGGAAATCATCCATATGAAGTATTTTCAACAAATGGAATACGAAGAGATAGCACAGATGATGGACCTTAATTACCAATCAGCCCGCAATCTGGTCACCAGGGCACTAGCAGCGCTCCGAAAGGAAATGATGGCGGTGATCCTGATATTACTTTTGCTGGTATGAGTACAATAGAAACAGAAATGGCTCTACAGGTTAAGTTGACCTAAAGGCCGATAACTTAATAAGGTAAACTGAACGTTCGAAAATGAAACAGTCGATTAAAACAGTCTCTTTTTTAGCAGCTATGATGCTGGTGATCGGATCGTGCGCCAAAGATGACGAACCTGAATTCCTGATCGATGCACCTTTACAGGAGTATTTTGACCGCTTTGCAGTTGAAGCTGCCTTGCGTAATGTGGTTATCGATTACGAAGCGATGATGGTATCCGGTGATATCCGGATCATCACCTCACCAAATGTAATAGGCCAATGTGGCCATACCGAAAAGGAACCAAACGTAGTCATCGTTGATAAATTTTACTGGGAAAGTGCCGATGATCTGGAACGCGAATTCCTTATTTTTCATGAGCTGGGACATTGTGCCATTAAAAGAGGACACCTCGATGATTCAGATCCGCAAGGCAACTGTATGAGTATCATGACCAGCGGCACCGGATCGTGCAATATCAATTATTCAGTCACCACCAGGGAAGAATTACTGGACGAGTTATTTATGCAATAGGCATAGAACATCATGGAGCACAGATATACATCCTTTTCATCCATTGCCTTAGCCGGAGAAGAATCCTTTATCGGTTGGGTACTGCATAAGCATCATGAGGACCAATGGGTACGATGGATCGAACAACATGCAGAAATGCATGGCACGATTGATGAGGCGCGCGGGATTGTATTATCCATTTCAGCTATACCAACAGACCATCTTACCGTAGCAGGAAAAAAAGAACTGTGGAATAGAATTCATACAAGCACACAATCAGCCACAAAACAACCAGTCAACAATAAGCGAAGATTACTTTGGACATGGGGCATAACCGCTGCAGCAGCTATTGCTTTCTTATTCTGGATCAATAGTCTGACGACAACCAATAAAATACATGCGCAGGCCGGAGAGCAAAAAGTAATTGTACTTCCGGAAGAAAGTAATGTTACGCTTAATGCAGGTTCTACTATTTCGTATCGGGATAAATCATTTGAGAAGGACCGGATCCTTCGCCTGGAAGGAGAGGCCTTTTTTAAAGTAAAGCCCGGTAGTACGTTTACGGTCGAAACAGATTACGGAACGGTAACTGTCCTTGGAACGAGTTTCAATGTGTTGTCCAGAAATGGTCGTTTTGAAGTGCATTGTTATAGCGGAAAAGTCAAAGTTGAAAATTCTAAAAAAGAACAACTCGTGATCACAGCCGGCGAAAAAAGTAATCAAAACAAAGGAGAAAATACACTCCATCGCTCAACCTTCACACCAACCTCAGCAGCACCTGCCTGGACAGTGGGCCGATTCAGTTTTGAAAATCAACCGTTATCAGAAGTCATAGAGGAACTGGAACGGCAGTATGCCATTACCGTCAGTCTTGAAGCTGGCTTGGGAGATCTGAAATATACTGGCGTGTTTGAAACAGGAGATCTTGAAAAAGCACTTTACCTCATCACCTGGCCTCTTCATCTCAAATCATCCACCAAAGGAAAAGAAGTTACTATATCCCGATAATAATTTATGCATCTATTCCGTAACGGAATTGTATTACTGCTGCTGGCAGGGCCTCACTTTTCGTATGGACAAAGTGCAGGCTTTGATTCTTTTATTTCGAGGATCGCAGGTCAATATAAAGTAGATGTGGCGATTGCACCTGAACTTATTCCCACCCTTGACTCCATCAGAAATATCGGGGCAGAGATAAATTCGATTCAGGAATTGTTGTATCGCTTGTTAAACAAGTCGGGTATAACTTACCAAATAGTTGATGGTAACAAAGTAATGTTGCGCCTTGAAAATCCAGCCGAAGCAAATCAAATGCTTGCTGTATTGGTTGGCACCGTAGTTGACAGGCAAACAGGCGAACCACTTTCCTTCGCAAACGTATTTGCTGAAAATGCAAATGCAGCATGCAATACCGATGAAAACGGATACTTCATACTACCTGTCCAGGATACCACCGGCAGGGTGATCATCAGTTATCTCGGGTTCAAGCCTGTCTCGATTCCAATGAAAGATTGTCTGGAGGGAAGTACCAATGTAAAAATGGAAATCAATAAAATGTCATTGGAGGAAGTCATCGTGGTGGTCCCGTACAAACTCTTCGCACAAGACTACACCTCTTCTTCCACAACATTGAAAGGATACAAGTTTATCTCTGAAGAACAGCTGCTCACATGGAATGCGGAAAGGCATATTACGATGCTGACTTCCTATACACACTTCTCTTCTGACCGCGGCATCAGGATTCGCGGGAGTGAGTCCGGAAACTCTATGATGCTCATGAATGATATCCCCGTATATGATCCGTACCACTTTTACAATATATTCAGCCCTTTCAACGGTCATTATTTTTCATCCGTAGCGGTGTACAAAAACAATTTACCGATCGAATATGGAGGACGAATAGATGGTATGATCCACGTACAATCTGTTCGTGAAAAACCAGATTCGAAATTGATTCTGGATACGGATCTTTTGCAATCCTCCCTCACCGGAGAGATAGCATTATCTCCTGTCGCGTATATTACTGCAGGGGGAAGGATATCACATACAGCCATACTGAATGATGCACTCAGTGACAGTTCATCAACTAATTTCAGCCTACCCGGAAAGTTTAAAGATGAAAACGAATGGTCAACATCGCAGCAACCCCAAGCTGATTTTTATGATATAAATATTGGGCTTGTCGTGCAGCCCTGGAAAAAAGGTGTAGCCAGTTTTCATTTTTTTGACAGCCGGGATCAGTTGGACAATATGGCTATTACAGATTTTGAAACATCCATATTCAATCAAGAAGTGCTTTCGATATATCAAAGGTATACAAGTACCGATGTGTGGAAAAACCGCGGTTTATCCGGAGCGTTAGAAACGTCCCTTGATGATAAGACAACGTTCCATCTATTGGCATTTTACTCCCGCTTTGACAAAAACGTCAACTATACTTCTGCTCTGCAAGAGAAACGGCTCGGAGAGATTCGCACAACGGATAATTCCGGATTTCAGGAAAACCAACTCAAGACTTCGGGCATAAAGGGATTTATTCAACATCAATCCGGCACACATTCAGCTTTTAAGACTGGCCTTGATTTTCAAAAGCATACTATTGATTTTACAGCTAAGGAGAATAATACACCGTATCTGTCTCAATCACAACAAGAGACGGAGATGAGCTTTTTTGGTGAATACAACAGTACCCTTGGGGACAACCTCGACTGGGGTGCAGGAAGTCGTTTTACCTATCTGCAGAGTACTGGAGAGGTCTATGCTTTGCCTAATGTACACCTCCAATACAGGATCAACAATCAATATAGTTTAAGAACATCCTATTCGAAAAATCTACAGACAGTCAGAGAACTGACCTTAGAAGATAGATTTGGCAGAGAGCTGGAGTACCTGGTGTTGAGCGATCCGCAACAAGGGTATCAGGTCATGCGATCCGCCAAGTATATGGTTGGTGGTGGGTATAATACGCCGACGCTGAGCATGGATGGTGAGTTGTATTATAAGAAAGTGGATGGACTTGCACGGGTCAGACCTTTGCGCCCGGATCCTTCTGCCGGGGAGCCTGGATCACCAGGTGGTTTCTATAGGTTGTTTAGCGGCGAGGGCCGCACCTACGGTATTGACCTCACTGTATTATATAAGCTGAAAAGGGTTGAAGCCTCCTTGTTATACACACTCAGTAAAATGGAGGAACGTTATGATAAGTTGTTTGATGGAGCCTATTTTTCACCCCAGGATGACAGACGTCACCAGGTGAAAGCATCCGGAACATATTCGATTGGAAAATTCAGGACATCTACATTACTCTCCTATAAAAGTAAGGCGCCGTATCTCAGCCTCGTTCGCCTCGGAGAAAGAGATGGAATAGGTATGACAGATTATAATTCGCTACAACGTTTTCTCCCACCCTATTTCAGTCTTGATCTCGGATTGGATTATTCCTTTCCACTTTTTAAACAACTGGCCATGATTGGTATATCCCTGATCAATGCGACCAATCATCAAAACATCAGTGATCTGCAACACCTTGGCAAAGTGTCAAGAGAAGGAGGGGGAAGGCTCTATATCACCAGCCAGACAGAATTGCTGGGGAGAACAGCTAATGTACATTTCAGGTATTTGATCAATTGACAATTAGCTACCAGCCGTCAGCTATCAGAAATCGTTTGCTTTAAATCAACGTTAAACCTATGCCCAATTGATTTTCAATATGACGTACACCATACGCATGAAAGAATCGCATCACGAGTCTAACGTCCGCGAGTCTGCCATCTAAAGTCTTTAGTAAATAATCACCGGCATGATCAGCATCATAACCTCTTCGTTCTCAACTTGCTCATCAGGATAGATCAGTACAGGTTTGCTAGGCACAGACATCGTCATATGGATCTCTTCCTGGCTAAGGGCGTTGAGCAGTTCAATAAAAAAGCGTGCATTGAAAGCGATATCCATCGGGTCGCCTTCATACTCACAGCTTAACTGTTCGCTGGCCTCGTTGGAAAAATCCAGATCTTTTGTCGTGATGGTCAGACTGTTGTCAGCCAATCCAAAAAACACCTGATTGGTGGTACGGTTAGCGAAAATATTAATACGTCGAAGGGCACCGAGTAGATGGGTGCGACTTACATAGAGCACATTTTTATTATTGACCGGAATGACTGCATTAAAGTCAGGATAGTTCTGGTTGATCAGGCGGCAGATCACTTCGGTATCTTCAAAGCGAAAGAAAGCGTGTGATTTGTTGTACTTGAGATAGACATTTCCTTCGGATGGCGTTGCTCCTTTAAGAAGTGACATCGCTTTTTTAGGAATCACAAAGGAACCCGTCTGTTCGGTTGATGTGCCTAGCGCATGATAGCGTACAAGTTTGTGTCCATCGCTGGCGACAAAACTGATCTTATTAAAATCCACCACGACATTAACTCCGGTCATGGCAGGGCGCATCTCGTCGGAGGTAGTTGCGAAGATGGTGTAATTGATACCACTCATCAGCAAACCAACAGGAATCATGATTTCAGCATCGGCGGAGGTGGGCAATGACGGAAAATCATCTGGCGGATCAACCGCCATTTTATACATCCCGGTCTCTGTAGTGATCACCAGGGATCGCTGTTCCAGGTCTGCGGCCAGGGTTACTTGTTGATTAGGTAATGCTTTGAGTGTTTCCAGGAGAATTTTAGCAGGGATGGCTATAGAGCCATTTTCTTTGCTCTCCACTTCCATACGGGTGGAAATACTTGTCTCCAGGTTGGTCGCGGTAAGGGTCATGGTCCCCTTTTTGATTTCCACCAGGAAATCTTCCGTGATCGCCAGAACCGGGTTTGGGTGTATGGCACCGGCTACCACGTTGAGATGTTTTAAGAAATCACCTGATGAGACTTTAAATTCCATGTACTGATTTGTTTAGATTGGTGACCTGATGAGATCCCGGTGGGAATCTCCAGAAACAGCAAAGTTAACAGGAGTCATCTAAATTGTTTGAATGTTTAAATGTTTAATTGTTTAAATGTGGATTGATCGTATTGGTTAGCACACAACCAGTCTTCATACGCATCCTGTTCATTACATCAAAGATGTAATGCTGGTCCTTTTCAAACGACAGGGAAAATAGTGTTATCGGTTGCTTTGTGCTTACATTTGCCCTATGTCCCAGTCTTTTGAAGCACCTCCTATAAAAGCCATTAAAGAGCTCTATTTACCTGTTTATGAATCATTGGTATTACCCAATGGTATGGCTCTTTATTTGTTGAAGGGTGGTTCGGAGCCTGTCATGAGGATGGAAGTGGTGTTCCGAGCCGGGGCCACATACGAAAGCAAACCTAGTGTCGCTGAGTTTATGGCCGCACTGATGTCAGAAGGCACACAAAGCATGACTTCAGTCGTGCTGGCCGAAAAAATTGAATCACTCGGTGCCACCCTGTTTACCAGGGGAGGTGTTGATACGTCTAGGGTGCGGTTGCTTACGCTGACCAGGTTTTTTCCTGAATTGATCGGAGTGGTCGATGAAGTGATCAATGCGCCGGCATTTGACCCGGGTGAGTTGAAAGTCTATGCTGACAACAAAACAGAGCGGCTGAAAATTGATCTGAAAAAGAATGAAGTCCTGGCATACAGGCACCTTACGGAGTCCATTTTCGGGCTGGACCACCCCTATGGGAAAAATGTCTTTCCTGAAGATTACCACGCTATCACCTCGGAGGATCTCCAGGAGCATCATGCCCGGCACATTATTCCTCAAAAGGCAATGGTGTTTGTATCCGGTTCTTTTGGGGACAAGGAAACCGAGCTGATCATGAGTACATTTGGCAACCGGAAGGCCAACCATACCAATGGGTCGGCGTATACGCTGCCTTTGTTGGTAGAAAGTAAAACAGGCTATTATGCGTATCAGGGGCCGCAGGTTCATCAGGCTGCGATCAGGATCGGACGCAGGCTATTTCCGCAGTCTCACCCCGATTTCAACGGCTTATTTGTCCTGAATACCATACTGGGCGGGTATTTTGGTAGCCGCCTGATGATGGAAATCAGAGAAAACCAGGGTATGACCTATGGAATCTATTCAAGTGTGGATTCCTTTGCTTCTGACGGCTGCTTTTACATCAGCACCGAAGCAGCTACTGACAACACCAATAAGGTGATTGATGCCATCCACCTGGAAATGCGCAAGCTTCAGGTTGAATTGATTCCTCTTCCTGAATTGGATATGGCCCGTAATTACCTGATGGGGCACCTGATGACTCAAATCGACGGCCCCTTTTCAACCATGGATTTTATCAAGTCGATGAAAATTGAGCACCTTGGCGATTCCTCCTTTGCAGGGATGGTGGAAACGATCCAGCAGATCACCCCGAACCAATTGCGAGATCTTGCCGTTAAGTACCTTGACCCGGGAGAATGGGTCACGATTGTTGTAAAATAACCCCTTTAAAGAAGGGGATTCAGCGAATAAAACCCTGAAATTTCCTTTATTTTAGAAAAAACGGTTTCTTTGTATCCCTTTTAGAGAAAGTTCGGAATCGACCCATGCGAATCACCCGGCAATAAGGGAGGAACAACAACGATAAAAAAAATTGCTTTTAAGCACGAATAGCCGGACAGGCCAAGTCAGTTTAGGGTCATGAAATTATTCAGTCTTTTTGTACAGGAAATTGCCATCGATCTGGGGACAGCAAACACGCTGATCATCCAGGACGGTAATATTGTAATTGACGAGCCATCGATCATAGCGATTGATATTCGCACCGGCCAGACTATTGCTGTGGGAACACGTGCGATGCAGATGCACGAGAAAACGCACCAGTTTATCAAAACCATCCGACCGCTGAAGGACGGGGTTATTGCTGATTTTCAGGCTGCTGAAAACATGATCGAGGGGATGATCAATATGATCGGAACCAAAAGAAGGTTTTTTACACACCTTAAAATGGTGGTTTGTATCCCGAGTGGTATCACTGAAGTTGAAAAGAGGGCTGTCTTTGATTCGGCGGATCACGTGGATTCTAAGGAGACGTTTCTGATTTTCGAACCGATGGCGGCCGCACTTGGTATCGGCCTCGATGTGGAAGAGCCTGTAGGCAACATGATCATTGATATAGGCGGAGGTACCACTGAAATAGCCGTCATTGCCCTTTCCGGTATTGTTACAGACCAGAGCATCCGAACAGCAGGAGACGAGTTTACCCAAAACATTGTAGACTACCTCAAACGCAACCAAAACATCCTGATCGGTGAGCGTACGGCAGAACAAATCAAAATACATGTAGGCTCAGCACTCAAACAACTTGACAACCCACCCCAGGATTTTGCGGTCAATGGTCGCGACCTGATTACCGGCATACCAAGACAGATCACCATCAATTATGCAGAAGTCGCGGAAGCCCTTGATGAATCCATCAACGCGATTGAAGAAGCGATCTTAAAAGCCCTTGAAAACACGCCACCTGAACTGGCATCAGATATCTATAAAACCGGCCTATACCTCACAGGAGGAGGCGCATTGCTGAGAGGGCTTGATAAGCGCATTTCAAGGATTACCAAGCTACCAGTACATATTGCTGACGAACCACTCCGCGCAGTAGTCCGGGGTACAGGTATCGCCCTAAAAAACACAGACAGGTTTTCTTTCCTGATTGACAGGAAGCGCGTTTAACCCCATCCGACAAAGTCTCTCCTTAGACCTATCTTCGTCCTGATACAATGAACAACCTTCTTCAGTTTGTTATCAGGTACTCTGCCTTTTTGCTCTTCCTGCTACTCGAAGTAGTGGCGTTGTTCCTTGTCGTGAGGTATAACGAAAACCAAAAATCCATATTTGCCCACTCATCCTCCATAATAGCAGGCAGTCTCTATAAAATAGCCGATGATGCCATCCAGTACAATCAGCTAAACCGTACAGCGGACAGTCTCGCTGTTCAAAATGCAGAACTAATAGAGAGAATATTTAATCTCGAGCGAAGCCTTCAAGGGCTTATTCCTGCTGACCGGCCATTGGATAGCTGTATTCTCGAGCCATATAACATCATCGATGCTCAGGTGATCAGCAATTCCATCAATCAACGCAATAACCATTTTACAATTGACAAAGGAAGGAAAGACGGGATTCGTACAGGGATGGGTGTCATCAGTCCACATGGCATTGCTGGTATTATTGACCAGGTTGGGGAGGATTATGCAACAGCGATCTCCATATTGCATAGTGCAGCACGTATCAGTGCCTCTATCAAACGGAACGACTATTTCGGTTCACTGGTCTGGCGTGAAATTGATCCGGGACGGATGGTCCTTGAAGCCATACCGAGGCAGGCAGATATCCTGGTAGGGGATACGATAGTGACTAGTGGCTTCTCATTTATTTTTCCCAAAGGAATTTTCATCGGGACCGTCGAAAGATTCTGGACAGAAGGGGGAAGCAATTATTATTCCGTTGAAGTAAGCCTTCATGAAGATATCGCCCGACTGGATAGGGTTTATGTGGTTGAAATTACGGATGCAGAACTTAACGCCAAATGAATACAATCATATTACGACAAATCATTCGTGCACTGCTCGTTTTACTGCTGCAGGTTCTTGTGCTAAAACGAGTTGGTTTGAGCAATTCCTGGCTAATGCAAAACGGAGATATTTTTATCTACCCGGTGATCGTTTTACTAATGCCTTTCAGGTTGTCGCGTCATTATGTCATTTTGATTGGCTTTGTGATTGGTTTGATTTTAGATATGTTTTACGATACGATTGGTGTTCATACTTTTGCCCTTACAGCTACGGCCTATGCCCGCGGATTGTTGCTGGCCTATCTTGAACCCAGAGGCGGATACCAGCTTTCCATGAGTCCGACCATATTTTCAATGGGACTTAATTGGGTATTGACATTCACATCGTTCTCCGTGGCTATCCACACCTTTTTGTATTTCACTGCAGAGGTTTTCACGTTTGTCTATATCGGGCAGATCCTTTTAAAAACCGTAATCACCTTCGGGTTATCAATGATTGTCGTGATGGGATATCATTTACTTTTTAATCCCCGAAGATGATCAACGAACCACGTCAGACAGGCCGGACACGTTGGATACAACGGGTGATCATTTTTGCAGCCATCGTCCTCATCATTCAAACCGGATGGTTACAACTGGTGGACCCTACCTATGGACAGAAAGCAGACCGGACTACTCTAGTCAGACGCACACTTTATCCGGGCAGAGGACTTATATTAGATCGGAAAGGACATTTGATGGTGCACAATATTCCGGTGTATGATCTTAAGGTGATTTACAATCAGGTTCCGAAAAATATTGACACCATGCTTTTATGCCATCTGCTGGAGATAGACAAGGCATCCTACAAAGAGCGTATGGAAAAAGACTGGAAATCGCAACGCTATTCCAAATCAGTCCCATTTGATTTTATGGAGCATATACCTGCGGATAAGTTTCAGTATGTCCAGGAATATCTCCATTTATTCCCTGGCTTTTATGGTGAGTTAAGAAGTGCCAGAGGCTACTTTGAAAGTCATAGTGCACATATCCTGGGATACATGTCTGAGGTCGATCAGAAAAGGATTGATGAGTCTGATGGCCTCTATGCCATGGGTGATTTTTGTGGATCAACAGGCATTGAGAGTTATTATGAGCCAATTCTCAGGGGAGCCAAAGGATCATCCTATATCCTCAAGGATAATCTAGGACGGGAAGTAGAAAGTCTTGATCAGGGTCGTCATGATTCACTGGCTGTATCGGGCGACAACCTTGTCCTGTCACTTGATCACATCCTTCAGGAATATGGACGGGCATTGTTGCAAAACAAAAGAGGCAGTATCGTTGCCATAGAGCCATCGACGGGCGAGATTCTTGCTATGATAAGTTCTCCGGGGTATGATCCAAACGAGTTATCGATATCCCGTTCGAGAGGCACTGCATTTTCAAGGCTTCAAAACGATACATTGAAACCTCTTTTTGACCGTTCGGTGATGGCCCAATATCCTCCAGGATCTATTTTCAAACCATTGCTTGCCCTGGTGGCGATGCAGGAAGGAATCCTGAATGAAAACAGGACCATCTATTGCGGTGGAGCATATTATTCAGGGACTAAAAGGAGAGGGTGCCATATTCACCCTACAGCACACAATATAGCAGCGGCTATATCCTATTCCTGTAACACCTATTTTTTCACGGTATACAAGGAGGTGCTCGATATAGCGGGATACACCATGCCCGAGATAGGTATGCGTAAACTCAATGACCATTTGATTGAGTTTGGCCTTGGGCACAAAATAGGCATTGATGTACCAGGCGAAAAGTCAGGCAATCTTCCTGGGCCAGGTTATTTCGACCGGGTCTATGGTGTAGGAAAGTGGAGGTCGCCTTACATCCTATCCATGGGTATCGGTCAGGGTGAATTGCAGTTGACTACTTTACAAATGGCGCATGCAGCAGCGATCATTGGAAATGAAGGAACCTATAGTGATCCACATTTGCTCAAGGCTCGCGTACCTACCGGCAAAACACCGCAAACCGAATTTTATCCACGACGCAGAGTGTCTATTGACTACAGGCACTTTGAACCGGTCATTGAAGGCATGAGTGTTGCTGTCAGAGCCGGGACGGCTACCATGGCATTCATTCCTGATATTGAAGTCTGTGGTAAAACAGGGACATCAGAAAATCCTCAGGGTGAAGATCACTCGGTTTTTTTTGGTTTCGCACCGCGAAATCAACCTAAAATCGCCATCGCCGTCTACATCGAAAATGCCGGTTGGGGAGGAAGTTATGCAACACCAGTGGCTGGCCTGATGATAGAGAAGTATTTGAAAGGCGACATCAGTGAAGGACGCAAATGGATTGAGACGAAGATGCTAGAGGCGGATCTTATTGGTAAACCGAAAAGCTGAGGGCAAGGAGCAAGGAGCAAGGGGCGAGGAGCGAGGGGCAAGGAGCGAGGGGCAAGGAGGGGCGGGGAGCAAGGGGCAAGGAGCAAGGAGCGTGAACTATTAACCCCGGGGTTTTCGGAGCCATGTTGCTGAAAGCAACGAAGGGGAGGAACACAGGGGAGACAGATTTTGTAAAAAAATCTGGATGGGGCAAGGGGCAAGGAGCAAGGGGCAAGGAGCAAGGAGCGAGGAGCAAGGAGCGAGGGGCAAGGAGCAAGGAGCAAGGAGGGGCGGGGAGCAAGGAGCAAGGAGCGAGGGGCGAGGGGCAAGGAGCAAGGAGCGAGGGGCAAGGAGCGTGAACTATTAACCCCGGGGTTTTCGGAGCCATGTTGCTGAAAGCAACGAAGTGGAGGAACACAGGGGAGACAGATTTTGTAAAAAAATCTGGATGGGGCAAGGAGCAGAGAGCAAGGAACAAGGAACAAGGAACAAGGAGCAAGGAACAAGGAACAAGGAGCAGAGAGCAAGGAGGGGCGAGGAGCGAAATGGAAAATAAAATAAAACCATGATTATAAGTGCAATAGCGGCGATGAGTACCAACAGGGTGATTGGACGTGACCTGGGACTGCCGTGGCATCAGCCGCGGGATATGAAGTTTTTTAAAGAGACCACGCTAGGTCACCATATCATTATGGGACGAAACAATTTTGCTTCGATGGATTACCGGCCGCTGCGCGGCAGGGTAAATATCGTGTTGACTCGTGATCCTTTTTTTATTACGTCATCAGCCATGGTCATGCACTCTATCGAAGAGGCGTTAAGTTTTGCTCAGGATGAGGGGGAGGAAGAGGCATTTATCATAGGCGGAGGAGAGATTTATGCTCAATCCATGCATCTTTTGGATAAAATTTACCTTACGGAGGTAATAACTGAGCTGTCTGGAGACACTTACTTTCCGGAGATTGATTACAATGAATGGGATCTGGTCTCGTCTCAGCGATTTGAGGCGGATGAGAAAAACGAATTTCCCATGCGTTTTGATATTCTTCTCCGAAAGGAGTAATGGAAGAACAGTTATTACATTTCATCTGGCATCGCAAACTATTTAATCAAACAGACCTGACCACAACCGGGAATGAACGTATTGAAATTCTTCACTGCGGAATTCCCAACCAGGATCAGGGTCCTGATTTTCTACAATCTCGTATACGCATAGGTGATCAGTTGTGGGCAGGTCATGTGGAAATTCATATCAGGAGTTCTGCATGGTTTCTTCACCTGCATGAGCATGACACCCATTACAACAATGTCATCCTGCATGTCGTCTGGGAGGAAGACCAACCTGCACGCACACAGGATGGTTACAGGATGCCTTGTATAGAATTGGCCCGACGTGTAGATGCTTCGTTGCTGGACAGGTATAGACACCTCATGAACAATGAAGAATGGATACCATGTGCTTCATCGTTGATGAGCGTGCCAGCGATCATACGGACTTCCTGGATAGAACGATTGATGGCCGAGCGACTTGAATATAAATCAGATGCCATCCTTCGTATCCTCGACCGGTGCGCGCACCATTGGGAGCAAACATTTTACGTATTGCTCGCGAGACAACTTGGTGCTCCTGCCAACAGTGACGCCATGGAGGAGTTGGCTACAAGAATTCCTTTAAGCTTGTTGCGAAAGCACCATGACCGTGTGGACCAAATAGAAGCTATTTTATTTGGTGCTGCAGGTATGTTGGGAAAAGAAATCAACTTGCCCTATGTGGTACATCTCCGTAAGGAGTTTGATTTTTTTCGCAAGAAGTATGGAATTAGGCCAATGCCTGCATTGCAGTGGAAATTTATGCGCATGCGTCCCGCTCATTTTCCTACGATCAGGATCGCGCAATTGGCAGCGATGATCACAGCAATGGATTATTTTGTTTCCTACCTTGAAGATCAATTTACGGCTGCAGAGTGGATAAATGTTTTTTCTGTCACGCCGGAAGATGTCTTTTGGAACACACATTATCATTTTACGGCCACGACACCACCTGCAACTAAACATCTTGGCAAACAATCAGCGATGACATTAGTGATCAATGTAGTAGCGCCCGTCATGTTTGTCTATGGGAAACATCAGGGTAAGCCTGATTTGAAAGAGAGGGCAATCAATCTATTGCAGGAACTACCACAAGAAAAGAATGCCGTGATTTCAGGATGGAAGGGTTGTGGCTGGGTAGCTACCGATGCAGCGCAGACACAAGCTCTGCTACATCTCAAAAAAAGTTATTGCGATAAACGCAGATGCCTGCACTGTGCAATAGGGATGCAGGTTTTAAAATGAAAAATGAAAAATGACAGTTGAAATAGGGGGAACAAATTAGCGTGAATTAGCGAGAGGTTTATTTAGCAACAAGATAGATCAGGGGCATACCAACCGGCAATCCGGAAGCGTTATGCATATCAAAGAACGTAAAAAGCGGGACAATTTCGCAAAATAATAACAATATTATACTGAATATCAACGAATTAAACATAATTTGTATTATTCATATAATATTTCTTTCCTTTGTAGTGTTTATCACCTATACCAAACAAAACAACAACTAACAAAACATGATAGGATTTTTCTTGCAGGCTACTTCAACTGTCGTTGATCCAAATGCCGTCGCTACTGAGGAGAGCATCCGGCTGATCGATATTCTTTTCAAGGGGGGGGTCGTGATGATTCCATTGATCATCCTTTCACTTATTTCCATTGCCTTTATCATCAGCAAATACCTGTTTATCCGCGAGCGGTCTAAGATAGATCATAACCTGGTCAACAGTGTACTTGACAAAGTATCGCTCGGACAGTTTGATTCCGCAAATCTTTTGTGTGATCAGGCGAATAGTTCGCTTGGCAATGTCGTCAAAGCGGGGGTTTCCCAGATCGGAAAACCAATCGAGTATATTGAAAAAGCGCTCACCGTGCAATCCAATATTGAAATGAGTGAAATGGAAAGCAAAATGGGTTACATCAGTATGGTTTCGGGTATCGCTCCGCGTCTTGGATTTATCGGTACCATTCTCGGGGTAATCATGATTTTCTACAGTATATCCCAGACAGCCGACATCTCTATCGGAACCATTTCTGCAGGTTTGTATCAGAAGATGATCTCTTCTGCTACCGGCTTGGTGGTGGGTGTAGTAGCTTTTATGGGATACAATTATCTGTTGACTAACATTGACAATTTCTCCCTTCGCCTACAGAAAGAAGTACTTGAATTTATCAAAGGGCTGCAAAAACCGGTAAGATAATATGATGGAGATCCGCAAAAGGAGGCCCTTCCACGACGAAGACGCGATGTCGGCAATGAACGACATCATGTTTTTCCTGATGTTGTTCTTTTTGATCATCGCTACGATGTCCAATGCCAACATCATCAAGATCCTCCTGCCAAAATCAGATACGACCAGCCAGATGGCCAAACAGCCATTGACACTGACGGTTACCGATGACCTGAAATACTATATTAACGCTAACGAAGTACCTGCAGCTATGCTTGAAGGTGCGCTGGCAGATGCTGTAAAAAGAAATGAAGACCCAACGGTGGTCCTTCGTATTTCTAAATCACTGACGGTGCAGGATCTCGTGGATGTCATGTCTATTGCCGCGAAGCTAAACCTTAAGATGGTGTTGTCTACAGAGAAATAGTAAAAGGCGAAGGCTGAGGCGAAGACTAAGGAAAAAAGAAAGGGTTGACAAATGTCGGCCCTTTCTTTTTTTTATGTTATCTCAGGTCCTTGATTACGTGTAGTACGGGATTGAGCACCGATGCTCCCAGTAAGCGTGATCGCTTATCGGACCAACCGTATTCTTTATCTGGCAGATCTGCATTGTCTTTAAAGGGCATTTCAATCGTAAGGGCAAGGCAACCAAAACGATGAGCTATTGCGTTAGTACACAAGGTCATGTTTGCTTCGCCGAAATGATCCAGGGGATATTTGTGGGTATCCTGGAAATCAGGGCTGGTCTCCATCCAATGCCCGATAAATCTTGCTTCCATCGCCGCCAGGTATTCATCATATCCGGGTATGCCTTCTGAAGCAGCGATAAAATTGTACGGAAGCCCTTCATCACCATGCACATCCAAAATTAAATTCATGCCGGTCTCATCCATTTTGTTGCGCACAAAATAGACCTCAGGGCTGTATTTTTTCGTCGGCTTCTGCCACTCGCGGTTAAGGTTAGCACCGGAAGCACTGGAGCGCAGATTACCAGCAATCGATCCGTCAATATTCATATTAGGGACGACATAAAAGACGGCTTCTTTCAATAGCCTCCGGGACACCGGATCATCTTCATCCAGGAGGCGACTGAGCATGCCTTCAATAAACCACTCTGCCATACTTTCACCCGGATGTTGTCGTGCGATGACCCAGATGATTTTTTTATTCTTTCCGGGCTTGCCTACCCTGAGCATTTCGATGTCTCTGCCTAAAAATGTTTTCCCGATGACCTCCATCGATACATCAGGGGAAAGCTGAGCTTCATGGATCATGTCCAGGTGTCGCTCATAGGAATATGGAGCGAAGTAGGCAAAATAGACGGAGTTGTGTGAAGGCTTAAAATCAATCGTGAGGATTCCATTGCGAAATGTCGTAGGCACTCTGAACCATTCTTCCCGGTCGTAGGAGGCGCAGGCCTGGTAGTTTTTCCAACCGATGGGATAGGTGGTCTTACCGGCATTGATAATGGCTAGTTTACAACGCCGGCCTTCTGCTCCAGTCAATCGGAAATGAAACCACTGCAGAAAGTCCGAGCTGGTATCCTTACAAATATTCAACTTAACGGCATTCTTTTTTTCATCAATGCTGACAATTTCAATATTGCCGCTATCAAAATTTGAGGTGATTTTCATAGATTCCTTAATTAAGCATACTAATTTTGAAACGCAAGATAAGGCTTTGTCTGGTGGAGATTAAAAACCAGGATCATGCCTATGAATGCCTTTTATCATTTTCTGTTATCTTGTACCTGAAAAACTAAAACCACATGAAAAAATTAATGTTCATTTTTACATTGGCGCTAGCAGGTTATCACTTGTCTTCAGCGCAAACAGCCCAGTCGTTTTACTTTGAATTAGGGGGTCCGGGCATTGCATCTTTCAACTTTGATACCCGTTTTAGCGGTAGACAAGATGGAATTGGTGCCCGTATTGGTGTCGGGGGATATAGCATAGATGGTGATGGAGCCGTTTTTGTTCCTATAGGGATCAATTACCTCTTAGGCGGTGAAAGCAGGCATTACTTTGAAATTGGTGGGGGAGCAACACCAGTCTTCGGCACCTCGGATGGTGATGGAACATTTTCAGAATTGTTTGGTCACCTGATTTTTGGTTACCGACTTCAACCCATTAATAATGGCTTTACCTTCAGGGCTTTTATTTGTCCCATTTTTGGAAACGGGAATTTTATTCCGTATTACGCTGGCTTATCCTTTGGTTATAAATTCTAAAGATTTAACCAATTATAAAAAAGACTGCCTCTTCAGGCAGTCTTTTTTATGGTAGTCCCGACAGGAATCGAACCTGTATCTTAGGTTCCGGAAACCTACATACTATCCGTTGTACTACGGGACCAGAGAGTGCAAAAGTAAAATACTTCTTTAAATCACGAAGGAGCCACCGGAGGAGCCTTTTCTCCATATCATTCAGAAAACGTTTAGGGCATTTGTGGTCCCAAAACATCTTAATACTGTCAGGCAGCTTACCATTTCTGGATTGTATCCTATACTTTACTAGAATGAGGGTGTAACTACCAATCCCGTTTTATAACTTTAAATAAGCGTAGATTATTCCCTTCGTGCTTACCACACAAAAAAACCGGCTATGGCCAACCCCAAAGTTACTTTTCAAAAGCTTCTAATTATTGTAGCCAGCACCATCTGGCTTCCTGCTTTACATGGAACAAGTCCGACCTCGCCGCCACCGGCCAATGACAACTGCGCCAATGCCATACCCATTCCAATCAGCAATGGAGGGTTTGATTATGGGACCTTTACGTCAGAGACATCGGACTTATCGATGGCTACCGCACAAACCGGTGAGTATTTTGCTGAATCAGGCCACACCAGATCTGTTTGGTATGAATTTTCTATTCCTACGCATCGAAGCCTGAGCGTAAATATGGGAGGGAATAACCTGGGAAATGTCGCAGTGACAGTATATGAACCCACAAACTGTCTCCCGCAATCCACTTTTCTCACCGGTACACTATTGGCCAATGCAGGTGGAGATATAACAAACTCCTGCTCTGAGGTTGGTTTATATCGAGTACAGGTCACAGCACCGGCCAATAGTATTGCTACTGCCTTTATCATTTTAACCCTTTCATGCCCCACCGCTTCTACCGCACTATATGATTGTCCTACGGATGCTTTTGTCTTCAATGCCGGAAATCCACTCTCTCAAAATCAGTCATCTACCGGCAACCATGATATAGAATGCCAGAGCCTGGAAGAGCTGAGTGAAATCACATGCCTTCCCGTAGCTAACCGAAACGATTTTCTCAAAAGTTCATGGTATGTTTTTACAACCGGCAGTTCGGTCGATCTTTTGATTTTCTACTTTGGTATAGGTTCTAATACAGAGAGAGCAGGATACCGTCTTCTGGAAGGAAATGTGCGTAACACCCCCCCAGGAATGTTACCGCAAATTGAATGTGGAATGGCTATTCAAGACAATCAAACTCGACATATCGAACTTGCTTGTGTGCTTAAACCAAATACGACCTATAGCCTCTCGCTTATTTTCCATAAGAATTTTTCAAGGGTCATTAATCTAAGTGCACAACAACGAAGTGTCACGCCTACCGGATGGCCCAGACCTGTGTTGCCGCCAGCAGTTGCGACAAATCAACTTGGAGCCTTGCCGGAAAGTACGGTCGGCGCTACAACCGTATGGATGGATCGTTTTGATTGCTCCTCGTTTATCATCGATAATGTCTGTCCACCGGCTAACCCTGCTTCGGGCATAGTAACGGTTGGCATAGGAGTTAATACCAGAACTTTTGATCTGGCTACATGGGCCACCTTCACTATAGTTGAAGATGTCAACGTTGACATTGTAATCACTTCAGGTATTTTATTTGGTGATTTCCACACGCGTATTTTTAATACATCCCTAGGCAATGCTTGTCCGTCCCCTAGCACGGCGACTGATTTGTACGTTCAGTTTTCAGGTAGGAATATTGAGCTTCAATGTTTGCCACCCGGTGATTACGCGATTCAGGTATTATCCAGTTCAGGTGATCCAAATACACAATTGGGGGATTTTGATGAAGCATGGAATTATGGATTGCTTGGAACGGCCTTTACTGTCGAGTTTACAGTATTCGCACTTCCTTCTATTGGTTTATTCAGACTTGATGCGCCGGGCAATTTCGATCCAATAAATAACATGAATGCCCTTCAGGAAAATGTCCTGTATCCTTCTACGCCGGCAGTGTTTATATGTGATAATACTGTGATACCACAAAGCGGGGATTGCATTAATGTGAATAAGGCAATCTATCGCCAAGCACATATAGGGGATGCTAATAGTGACGGCCTGGATGATGCAGGCTTGCTTTCTATAAATCATTTACGTACAGAACTCACCTTGGATCAGGGTAGGATTGTGTATTCTTTGTACCAGGGTGATGCTAATCAACTGGCAACCGGGGCAAGCACTCATTCAGCTGGAGAAGAAATTGTTGGATTGACAGATTATCCAGGATTTTGTATTGATGAGGATGACGATAGTATTCTTCAAGATGGGATCGACCGATTTTGTGCTTGTGTCACGCCAGGCACATACACACTTGCTGGTCTCGGCAATATAGATCAAGTCGGATTAGGGGATGAACCGGAATTCAGATTTAATATCTACAACACCATTCACGATAGTCGCGCGAATGCAGAATTGATCAATGTAATCAACATTCCTGACACCCTTGCCAGTGGTCTTGATGAATTTTCCTGCCTGGACAATCTCGGCACCATGCCACCATGTGGCAGAAGAAAAAAACTCATCTTCCGCGAGTTTTTTCTGCCAACTCCTGCACTGGTCACATTAGTAGATGCAGGAAGCAGTAATGCCGTGATAAGTTTATTTAGTGGGCAGGCTTCTGATCCTGCTGCAGAACTGATATTAATGACAGGCTGTGCGCCAGGTATTATACAATTATTTGACCCCTGCAATCCGGTGCCTGCTGGGTGGTATACTGTGGTTTCATATGGAGAAGGACCAAATTACACTGACACCAGAGTCTGGAATTTTGATACCGGAAGCCCTACTGTGTATATGGGTGATCCGAGAGATGTCGGGGAGTCGTCAAGGATTGTGCTCATTGTTGAACTACCCGTCACACCGAACTATAATCTGCCGGAGAAAGCACACCAGGCAGGTTTGACAGACTGGACAACTCCACCGATGTCAACTCCAAATGCAACCACTTGGGAGATATACCCTTTTCCACCTGATACCTTTTGCCTGCCGGATACACCTTTTATTTCAGATGGACTTCTTCCGTGTGCAGCCGGATACAACCGTGTCGCTTTTTATGTTTTTGAAATCACAAAACCTTCTTTTGTGCAAATACGAAATGTGGATCCATCTTTTTACACAGAAGTATTTCCATTTGATGTTACAGCCGAACCGGGGTCCCTTTTGACGGTCCCTCCGGTATATCAGTGTCTCAGTGCTGGTGTATACTATCGGCAGATTTGTGATCTCCCTCCAGGCATTTATACGATCGCCATTATGGCAAATGATAGTCATGAAGGAGTATCTATTAATCCTATTCTGTATGTCGATGAAGCGGAACTTTCCAGATTTGATCATGTATGGAATGCATATGACTTTGATCTTATTCCATCCACTAATTTATTTGTGAATGGAAAAACCAATGACGTACATCCGATTCCTGGCCAAGCTCCCAGCAGGGATATATTTTATTGTACCACGGGTGCTACAACTAATGATCCTGAAGAAACGAGATGCAATACCCAATTAAACGAACTGATCTATAGTCAACCTGCAGGCGTGCCAAAACCTTTGTTTCTACCAAACATGCCTCCGGCTCCTGTCGAACAACCCTGGCGAAACTTGTGGTACACATTCGAACTTTCCGGCTCAGGTGTATGTACTATCCAGACGCAAGTTTTAAGCGGGGTCAACCGCCAGCCCTTAATAGCCGTCTATGAAAGCGATATCAATGCAAGTATCCCCTGGGCAAGTCTGCAGAATGAACTTATATCGCCACAGGATACCATTGTATCCGGATTGAGACTTGTACAAGAAAATGTTACTATTTTATGTAATGCTGATGTTGCCCAATTATTTTTTAACAAAAGCGGCTGTCTGCGAGATAGCGTACGTTATTATATAGTTGTCAGTTTTGACGCACACAATACTACTACCGCCCCAAACTATCCTAATCAAACTATATCCGTTTCCATCCGGTACGATGGCAAACCAACCTACATTGCCTCATACGATGAACGCACTACTGCAAATGTTGTCAATGGGTTGGTAGAGACTGCCCCACCTTACAGTAACCAACCGCTTACGTTGGGAAATACTTTTTTCAGCACAGATTTTTCGCTTTTATGTTACACGCGTAATGTGACAGATCCAGTAGCTGCAATACCGTGCATGGAAAGTCGTAAATCAGCATGGTTTAAATTTGATGTTTCCAATGAAGGACAGTTTTATACAGCGCTGGAGTTAACAGGAGGACCTATTGGTTGGCATGCAGACGATGCAAACATCTCTGTTTGGCGAGAAGACCCACCCGGATCTCTACTTACGGAGGAGCTGCAACTCAGATCCCAGTTTGTAGCCACAGACCAACACCCCTGGCTCATCGGATGTATTGAACCCGGAACCTATTACATGCTGGTCAGGCATTGTGATTTTTCGATAGACACTATTCAATCATATCGTGTGGTGATGAAACTTACGGATACGCCAGGAGATTTTTGCGCAAATGCTATCGCCTTAGCCATACCGGATTTTAATCCGGCCACTGCAACGGTTATACCGGATTGTCATACCATCGGCACTGATTATGGAGAATCCTCTGCTATAGGAATGGGATGTCTATATGAGAATGTACCCCAAAAGACGTCGTGGTATCGCGTTACTGTTTCCGCAGGACCTACGATGGATCTAACTTTTGAGTTGTCAGAAGCGCTTGATAATATTGACATGTCTCGACTTTCATATCGCATTTTCGTTGGATCATGTGGTGCACTCACACCGATAGCCTGCAGTTCTATAGGAAGCAATATTATAACGCAGCGATGTCTGGCACCCGGTGATTATTATATTCAGATAGCAATGCCTGAAAATATCGGTAATGAATCAGTCGTTGGCTCCATTGCATTAACCATCACGGCTATACCTAATGCGGATCCGGATTGTTTTCCGAAAGACTTCACAGTGCCATTAGCTGATTTTACATATACCACCGATTGTGAATCAGTCACATTCAACAATTCTTCAACAGCAGGTTCAGATATTACTTACCTCTGGCAGTTTCCGGATGGCACCAGCACATCACTCAATCCTACATGGACACCCTCAATGGGTTTGGGAACATATCCTGTCACACTTATTGTCACTAACACAACACTTAATACAACATCATCAGTGACGATCACTGTTACTATAGGTAACGCCCTGGCTAATTATACGCCGTTAGCTGATACTACAATTTGTAATGATGAAGGTACTGTTACAATTGATGCTACAGTTACCGCACCGAGCATCATTGCATATCAATGGGATAATAATTCTATTAATCCCATCCGGTCGATAAGTGCGGCTGGATCGTATTGGGTAAAAATAGCCATCGACGGATGCGAAATATTGGATACGGTGATCGTCAATGCTGTAAATGCCCAAAGAAATATTTTCACAACCATGTGCCCGGATGAAAGTATAATTGTCGCCGGGCAAATGTTTGATGTAATCAACCCTTCCGGAAATGTCACAATACCTAATGCGGATCCAAGTGGTTGCGATAGTATCTTGACAGTAAACCTCAGTTTTTACTTTCCGGCGTATAGCCAGGTTTCAGAAATAATATGTGAGGGTGAAACCTATTTATTCGGTGGAGAGAATCTGACAAGCACCGGTGTGTACATTGATACATTAATTTCTTTTTTAGGTTGTGACAGCATGGTGACCCTTACGCTTGCCGTCACACCTCAGGAAGTGCATCAACATGTTATCGCGGGTTGCCTCGGAGAATCAATTACACTAAATCCATCAGCCAACGGTTCAACTTTTATGTGGGATACAGGCTCACCAACCGATTCATTGATCGTTAATATTCCGGGAACTTATGAAGTGAGCGTAAGTGATGCGCTTGGATGTATCATTAGTATTGAAACATTCAATGTTACATTCGGATTGTTGTCAACACCTGTTTCAGCTTCACCGGATCCAGTATGTCCTGGCAAAGAGGTAACCGTGATGGCTAGTGGTTCTCCTTATGATTACCGATGGTTTGATGCAATGACAGGAGGTAATCTGCTTGGAACCGGACCAACATTGGTAGTCACTAATATTCTGAATGATACCATCGTCTATGTAGAAGCATTCCATAGTACCATTGATGGATGTGTCAGCTTGCGGGAACCGGTACTGATCACCGTGACAGAAGATATAGTGCAGACGGCATCAAGTGATACACTTATTTGTGAGGGCAATGCTATTGAATTACCCTGGGGTGAAATCGTCATACCTGATGTTAATTCCAGTTATTCTTACACATGGCCATCTTCCCTGAATGGTTGTGATAGTTTATTCCTGACGGTCAATGTAGATATTGAAAATATTCCTTCGGTATTCCTTCCGTCCTTATATACATTGTATCTGGGAGACAGTGTACGGTTGATACCCCAGCTTGACTTTCAACCCGATTCGATCGCATGGTCTCCAGCATCAGGTTTGAGTTGTACGGATTGTCTCCAACCATGGGCCAGGCCGTTGGTCTCTACAGATTATATACTCACACTTTGGACCGTTGAAGGATGTGTTACAACAGCAATAATTCGCATCGAAGTAAGTAAGGATGTGAAGATTTATTTTCCAAATGTTTTTTCTCCAAATGGTGATGCCATAAATGATAAATTCACTGTTAGTGGAAAAAGGGATTTGGTATTAGTGAAGTCCCTGGTGATTTATGACCGATGGGGAGGAGCTTTATGGGAAGGAACTAATTTTATGGCTGATGGAACCAATGGTTGGGATGGTTATTCGAGAGGTCAGGCCGCGTCGTCAGGGGTTTATGTTTGGAAATGTGAGGTTGAATTTATTGATGGAAGTCGTGAGGTGTATTCGGGAGATGTGACGTTGATCAGATAAAGATGAAAGTATTGTAACAAAAGGTCGTTATAATCCTGTATCCCGCATTTTAATAAAGAGCTGTTCTGCTAACGTCTTCCCCGATTTATCTATCATCACAATCGAATAATTACCATAAGGTAAATGGTTGATCGGAGCGGTAATCACGTGGTATCCTTTTGTATATCGGGTTGATTTGACTAATACCATATCATGTAAGGCCTGGTCCTTGATTCGTATTTCGACGAAATACGTTTTATCCAATGCCATCTGAAATTTCAGGCTATCCTCACTGACCACTGGATCGGTCACAAATAATACATTGCGTGAATGGGCCTTGCGAGGTTTGAATTCAAAATGCACAAAAAACATTTCACTAAACAAATGGGCACCCCAGCCAAAGTCTACAGGTTTGTCAGCAGGATTGCAGGGGTTATCAAGCGTGTTATCATACTGGGCCAAGGCATGGATCTCCGTTCCTTCGGGAAGTAATAAAGGCGTTTCAAAATGAAAGGTTTGCTTCCAGTTAAAGTTCCAATCGTTTATTTTTAGAAGTTTCAAAGCGCTTGATTGCCCAGGAAGTTTTGCATAGACTTCCCATGACCGGCAAAGAAGATTTGCCTGGG
>JBBRDL010000041.1:0-28067 GCA_038203965.1 Chitinophagales bacterium
GTTGTTTGTGGATAAAAAATCAGCACCTGCTATCCTTGATCTGGCTTCTGCCTTTGGTGTACAAGCAAGTATTCTGGGAGAAGTAAAGCGATCCGATGAAGCAGCCAAGGTGATTATCAATACCGGTGATGAGCAGGAGCCGGTGGTGGAATATAAATGAAGAATGAAAAGTGAAAAGTGAAGAATGAAAAGCGAAGCGCAGCGATTACATCGACTCCGCTCAGTGCAAGGATTACGTCCGCTAGGCGTGAGTGAAGCGTGAAGAGTTTGCCTTGAAGACGAATTTAGGGCTCTGTTTTGAAGGCAAGATCATACTACACGTACTTTATTTAGAAAAGCAAATGTTAGTTTGCGACTGCCAATTGAAATAGTACCCATCCTAATTCCATTTCGGATAGCTTCAAAAGTGTAATTAAGAGGGCAGAGGATAGCATCTACTAAGCCAAACAGGTAGACTACTGTTCTATAAAAAACATCCAATGATGATCGTATAGCTTTGAGAAAAAGCCTACCATCATGAAACTCAGCCTCCAAAAATTTTCCTTCCTGCGTATAGCCTACGCATTAGCTGCTTGTCTATTTACTGCAATACAAATCTCAGCCCAAGTCGGCATCGGCACCCTCATGCCCGATTCGTCCTCCATCCTGGAACTGAAATCTACACACAAAGGATTTCTAATGCCCAGGATGGCGACGAGTCAGCGTGATTCAATCGTCAATCCAATCGTTGGGCTTCAAATCTTTAATACAGATGATCAATGCCTTGATCTGTATGATGGCGTCTATTGGATTAAAAACTGTGGAATGAGACAAGTGGGGGTTGGTGATTCTACCGGCACGAATCAATGGAATCTCAAAGGAAATACCGGGGCCTCCATCCGTCGTCACGCTATAGGATTTTCTGTGTTGGACAAAGGATACATCTGTACCGGTCAAAATGGAGGTGCCAATCATGATGATTTTTGGGCATACGACCCGGTCACGAATGTGTGGACACAAAAAGCCACGGTCCCGGGAGGCATCAGATATGGAGCAGTGGGAATGGGTATAGGCTCTAAAGGATATGCAGGACTAGGTGAGAATGCAGGCACCTATAAGTTTGATTTTTATGAATATGATCCTGGTACAAATATATGGACACAAAAGGCCAATTATGGCGGATCGGCGCGGAGAGAAGCAGTAGGTTTTGCGGTGAACGGTAATGGATATGTGGGCACCGGGTATAATGGTACTAGCTATCTACAGGATTTGTGGGAATTTAATCCTATCGCTAATAGCTGGGCTCCAAAAGCCAATCTACCTGGGACAGGGCGGTCAGGAGCCGTTGCCTTTAGTATCGATTCAATTGGTTATGTGGGGACAGGGTATAATGGAACCTACAAGGAAGATTTCTATAAGTACGATCCTGGCAACAATACCTGGAGTGCCATTGCTAATTTCGGAGGTGGCGTACGAGGAGATGCTGCAGCTTTTTCTATAGGTGGATTTGGATATGTTGGAACGGGGCTCACAGGCACAAGCACCTATTCTCAGGATTTCTGGCAATACGCTCCTATAGAAAATACATGGTCAGCCAAAACTGACTATTCAGGTGGGCTCAGACAAGGTGCTATTGGATTTGCCATAGGTGGCAATGGCTATTTTGCATCAGGCGCTGATGGTAGTAATCTGAATACAAATGATTGCTGGCAATATAGCCCGACAGTAGAAGCACCTATGTACGCTCAAGGATTTCCAGCTGGAGGGAATTCAAGTATTGACGATGGCTTTTGGACGGGTGAGGGAAATTTATTGCATGCAACAATTGCACAGCATGTTGGCATTGGTACAAGTACACCGGATACAAGTGCCGTATTAGATCTCAGCTCTACAAGTAAAGGATTTCTCCTTCCGAGGATGAATACAAATCAACGCGATGCTATAGCGGCTCCGGCTATTGGTCTTCAATTGTTAAATACCGATGATCAATGTGTCGATACGTATGATGGTGATTATTGGATGAAGAATTGCGGGTTTAAGCAAGTAGGTGTGGGGGATTCTATCGGGACCAATAACTGGGTAAATAAAGGAAATATAGGTGGGTCCGCTCGCAGCAAAGCAATTGGCTTTACGATAATGAACAAAGGTTACGTAGGTACCGGGCAAAATGGATTAACCAATTATGAAGATTTTTGGGAGTATAACCCAACTACAAATGCATGGGAGCAGAAGGCCAATTTGCCAGGAGGTGTCAGGTATGGTGCAGTAGGCTTCGGAATAGGCTCGAAGGGATATGCAGGTCTTGGGGATGATTTTGGTGCGTATAAGTCTGACTTATATGAATATGATCCAGTAGCGGATGCATGGACAGCAAAAGCTAATTTTAGTGGTAGTGCCAGAAGGGAAGCCTTTGGATTTGTGGTCAATGGCAAAGGGTATGTCGGGACTGGATGGAATGGCACTACAAATTTCCAGGATTTTCGGGAATATGATCCTGTGGATAATACCTGGACTGTAAAAGCACCCTTTCCTGGAGCAGGTCGATCAAGTGCAGTCTCGTTTTCCATAGGGTCGATTGGGTATGCAGGGACAGGCTTTAATGGTACCTGCTTAGCTGATTTTTATAAATACAATCCTGCAAATAATCTGTGGACAGCCATTCCAGACTTCGGTGGGGGTGCAAGAAGAAATGCTGCAGCATTTCCTATAGCTGCGAAAGGATTTGTTGGCACGGGTACTAATCAATCACAGGTGCCCCAACAAGATTTTTGGGAATATGATCAATTAACCAATACCTGGTCACAAAAAACATCATTTCGTGGGATCTCGAGATCTGGTGCAGTGGGATTTTCTTTAGATGGTAAGGGGTTTATAGGAACAGGCACCATAGTGGGAGGTCAACTTAGCAATGATTTTTGGAAATATACACCAGCCGTCGAATCTCCTATTTATTCTTCATCCAATCCGTATGGTGGGTATTCAGGCATTGATGATGGTCTGTGGACAAAGGATGGATATGCAATGTATGCAAGCGATGCTTTGTATGTCGGACTCGGCACCAGTGATCCGGATACTAGTGCTATACTGGATTTAAGCTCTACCACAAAAGGATTGCTTATACCCCGGATGACTACTGCACAGCGACTTGCTATTAACTCACCACAAGATGGGCTTTTAGTTTTTGACAATAATAAGGATCAATTCTACTACTATCAAAACTCAAATTGGACCTCTTTTTTAGGAAGTAATTATGGCTTTAATTCCATTCAAGCAAATCTGGCTGTGGGAGATTCTGCGCTTTCAAATGTGAATAGCTTGGGTGTAAATAATACAGCATTAGGGTCAAATGCTTTATTCTCTACTACTAGCGGTGATGATAATATTGGGATTGGCATTAACGCATTGCGATTGAATACGTTAGGGATATCTAATGTGGCCATTGGCTCCGATGCGTTGTATGAACTTATTGATGGTGAGCATAACATAGCAATCGGAAAAAGTGCTCTTCATTCCGGATATTACAACGACAATAATATTGCCATCGGAGATTTTTCTTTGAAAGAAAATGCGGGAGGGTTTGATAATATCGGTCTTGGGGTATCATCGCTACAGAGCAACATATTTGGGCACTCTAATCTTGCTCTAGGGGGTGCCGCACTTTACTCTAATACCACAGGCGATCATAATTTAGCAATTGGCGTAGCTTCATTATTTAGTAATACCCTTGGCAATAACAATATTGGTATCGGGTGGAATTCCTTATACCTAAATGCTAATGGTTTTGGAAACACAAGTGTAGGTTCATCATCCATGTACTTCAACACATCAGGTTATCAAAATGTGGCTGTAGGCAATAGATCTCTTTATAGAAACTCATCTGGCGATGAAAATGTGGCCATAGGAGATTCCTCAATGTATAATAACACTACGGGCTACTTAAACACCGCTGTTGGCAGGCATTCCTTATTCGCACTGACCACAGGATTTAACAATACTGGTGTCGGTTCAAGTGTCTCATCATTTATTACTAGTGGGGACTATAATACGGCAGTGGGACGAAACTGTCTGGATAATATCGTCACCGGGAATAACAATACGGCCATAGGCTATGGTGCAGATGTCTCTGGTAGTGGAGGTGCATTTACAAATGCGACAGCCATAGGATACAATGCCACTGCCACATCTTCCTACATGATCAAAATCGGCAACAGTGCAATTGATGATATCGGTGGGGCAGTAGATTGGACTATTATCTCAGACGGGCGCTTTAAAAAGGATGTCAGCGATAATGTACCCGGTCTTGATTTCATCCGCCTCCTGCATCCTGTCACTTATCACCTCGATGTAGCGTCCATCGCTGAACATCTCAAAGAAGATTATGAACGCGATGAGCATGGCCAGCTGGTCTATGTAGCACCACCCCAAAGTGATGTCGAAGCACGTCAACGAAAATCAGCTGTACTCAATTCAGGCTTTATCGCTCAAGAAGTAGAAGCCGCAGCACAGTCCATAGGGTATGAGTTCTATGGCGTGCATGCACCTGCTAACCCGGATGATCACTATGGTCTTAGTTATGCGTCATTCACTGTGCCACTCGTCAAAGCCGTTCAGGAATTAAGCCTCGAAAACGAAACCCTGAAAGCCGAAGTAATTAGTCAATCGCAGACTATGCTACAATTGGGTCTTGAACTTGAGACCTTGAAGGCCGAAATACAGTTGATAAAAGCACTATTGCAAGACTAAATTCGCTAGTTCAATCAAACGTAATAAGATGTAACCACGTATTCGACAGTGTTTCGCGCCGAAAACATGTTTGCCTGAATTTCAAAGTAAAAACTATCTTGCCCATGCTTAGTATTCATGATCGAATTTTTTCAGACCTGAAAATCAACTTGTTCGGACATGGCATACGTCAAGATCCTATGATCAAAACAGTAATCATCGACGACGAAAAGTTTTGTATTGAGGTCCTCGAGTCCTTGCTGACCACGCATTATCCTGATATCCAGATAACCGGAAGCTTTACGGATCCCATTCAAGCGATCACGTTCATTCAATCACAAACGCCCGATGTAGTTTTCCTCGATATCAATATGCCCGGTATGAATGGATTTGATGTCTTAGATAATCTAATGCCCTTTACATTTAAAGTGGTGTTTACAACAGCATATGACAATTACGCCATCAAAGCCATGCGCTATGGGGCCATCGACTATGTCATGAAGCCTATTGCTGCCGAGGATCTGGTCGGTACAATGACTCGTGTATTGGAGGAAAAGAAGAAGGCAGACAATGCACGGCTCCATAATGAACGAAATACCAATCGCAAAATCTCTATCGTCAACAGCGATGGCATGTTGATATTACCAGTAAAGGAAATTCTATACTGCGAAGCCGATAACAGCTACACCGTATTTCATCTGTCAGAGGGCAAGAGAATCATAGCCTCCCGTACATTAAAGGATTTTGAGTCGATTCTCCTTCCCTGCGGATTTTATAGGATTCACAATTCGTATTTGATCAATCTGGCACATGTTCAACTCTATTCAAAAAGTGATGGAGGTCAAGTGAAGATCCAGGAAAATTTACTACCAGTATCCCGCACACGAAAAGATGAATTTCTAAGTGAACTGGATCGGTACCTCAATTTCGATGTTCAGTGAACTGGTCCAGGCGCATTTATCAGGCCATTTATGTCTTTGCCGGATATATGCTATGGGTGACGTTTCTTCCTACATTGAATGCCCAATTTTCGGCACTTGACTTCGAGCGATTGTCTTTGCCGGAAGGGATGCCTGAACTCCCTGTCTCCGGTATCGTGCAGGATAAGCGAGGCTATCTTTGGATAGGCACCCCTTCAGGCTTGTATAGATATAATGGAATTGTTTCCAAGACATTTCTGAAGAATGCCTCAACACGCGGTATTCCAGATAACCGCATTACACAAATCGAATACATCGAGGATAAAGTGATCTGCCTTACATTGGAAGGTATTTTCATTCATGACTGCATCACCGAAAAAGATACAAGCCTTTATTTGTCCGGAGTAGAAGGTGTCCCCGCATATTTGGTCAATACCATGACAGATGTGGCCAGTGACGGTCAGGGAGGATTGATCTTACTCTCCCGAGCCGGTTTTATGCATGTGGATTCAGTAATGCATAAAAAGTATGAATACATCCATCGCGACAGTTCCGAATCTCTTGATATTTCAGGATCGTATGGTCGTTCCATTGTCCCAATGCCTGATGGTCAATTTCTGATCACAGGCAATCATGGCATTACGCTTTATAACCCATTGGAAGCCTCAACTTTGCCATTAGATGTGGGCATCTATCCCATTCTAGATTCATTCGTAGTAGATAGAAGTTTACACTTCTTTGAATTGAGTCCGTTTGAATACTTCTTTTTCAGCCGACACCAAAGGAAGATGGTATACTATCATGCGAAGAAGAATTTGACCTTTGTTCACCAAATTGACGAGCATTTTATATCTAAATTTCGTTGGAATACGCAATTGATTAGCATCCCGGATTCAAGCTATTACCTACTAATGCCAGGCAAAGGGACCGTGCAACTTGAATTGAACAAAAGCTTGCAACGAATGTCATTGGAGGAGATCCAGCAAGGTGATATTCTTCCAATTACCTTGTTGATGGATCGGGACCAACGACTCTGGCTTGGCACGCATCATGGGCTCTACAAACAGCGAGATCTAAACAATGGCATTCGAAAAACCTCACCAGTATTTGATGCCCGGATTCCTGAAAAGGCTCATGTTCAATTCGCTATTTCCGGACCCTATCTGGTGACAGGTACTGCAGAAGGGAGCATCCTTAAATGTTATGATAAAAGATCACTGAACTTGACAAAGGAAATCAATGTGGCACCAAGTAACGCAACGTATCAGCTTGGTATTTTACATTTTGCGACCTATGGCCAGGATTCCATACTCCTATGTACGAATGGCCCACGTATTTGGCTTAATACAAAGACATCACATTTTCAAGCTATCGATCCAAGGATATATAATCCATTATCCTATGCATGGTTTGCTTTTCAATCTCAAATCAATGGCACTTTGTACACGATTCAAAATAGTAGTACGCTTGATTATTATAACCAGACCACCAAAAAATTTGAAGCTGTACCACTCGATAAAAAGGTAGAGCAACAGCTTCGAACTCCTACCCAATTGGCAGAGGATTGGGAGGGGAATTTATGGCTATCGCATCATGGATTTTGTAGATACAATCTTGCTACTTCCCAAATAGATTATTGCCGCGATTCTTTTGAAGGAGCATGGCTCGATCGCAACTCTGTCGGCAATATGGTCATGGACTCCTTTCATCAGGTCATGTGGTTTGCACTTCAACGAGATGGTATCATTAGATATGATCCGGAGGCAAATACATTTCGCCATTTCACTACCAGGGATGGCTTGCCTGACCAGATAATTAGTGCCATGATCTTTGTTGACAGGCATATATGGATTATGACCCCCTCAGGCCTAGCCTCAGTTTCGATCGACGACTATACTTTTCGCAGATACCCGTATGGTGCTGGTGCGTCGATGTATTTTAGCCGTAAAGCGTTGACGTTTGATCCTGAGACAGATCAACTCTATTTTATGCATGGCATGAACATCATGGCTTGCAGACCGGAGACACTTTTGTCAAAAAACGGAATAGCGCAATTGTTGGTAGAGCAGGTACATTGTGGTGGGCATACTTGGAATTGGGTTGATCAGGAGCGAATTGGTATTCATGGAAAAGACAGAAAAATCCTTATTCAATTGTCAAACATATCCTATGATGACACGTCTCCACTTCAATATAGCTACCGTTACCTAAATGAAGGTGATACCCTTTGGAGGACGATAGGTAATGATGGTATCACCTCCATAGAAAATCTCAAACCAGGTGAGCATACGATTATGTTTCGCATGAGAGGTGCAGGAGATGACATCGATCCGGTGCATAAAACACTACAGATTCAGGTCTTTCCGCTCTTATGGGAAACACTTTATTTCAAAATGCTGCTGGGGTTGCTATGCCTTGGTATAATGTGGCTTCTGGTCAGGCGGCAATTTCAACGAAAGAAAAACAAACTGGAGCTGGAGCGTCAATTGACTGCGCTGGAATTGAAAGCACTTCGCTCACGAATGAACCCTCACTTTATTTTCAATTCCCTCAATTCAATCAATCGATACATTCTGAAGGAGGACAAAGGCAAAGCCTCCTATTACTTGTCACAATTTGCAAAACTCATCCGGCATACCTTAGATTACACAACTGAAGCCAATGTAAGTCTGGCAGATGAAATAGGGGTCACCCGGCTGTATATCGAACTTGAATCCCTGCGTATGACTAACCCCATTCAACTTGATATAAAACTTGACCCAACTATTGATCCAGAGAATGTTCGCGTTCCACCTCTTTTCATTCAGCCATATGTCGAAAACGCGATATGGCACGGGTTAGCGCCTAAAAGAGAGAATCTTTGCCTTTGGATTCGAGTGATCAGACGGCCTTCAGGCTATGCCTTTGAAATTGAAGATAATGGGGTAGGGCGAAGTGCAAGTGCTACTAAGAAACATCAGACTTCACACGTCTCCAAAGGCATGGCCATAGCTAAAGAAACATTTGAGCGCTACGGCCAGCTACACAACATGACTACCAAAGTGGACATCAAGGATCTGCTGGATACTCAAGGCAGTGCGCGCGGTACATGCGTTACACTTAGCCTTGAATCGCTTTAGTGCTCTTCAGCGACATTCCAATTAGCGAAAGTTCTCCAGAGCATAGGTGTGGCGTCTGAAGTCCACTTTTGAAATCAATTGAGCCTGCGAAACTGATCAAGGCAATAACGACGTAATCAAAGTGTCCTGACAATCCTTTCAATGCTATGCGTCTTTCATCTGCGAGTCTGGCAACTGGCATCTCTTGTCGGGCATCTAAAAACTGGACAACATCAAAACTTTGGTATAAATCTCCCCGCCTTATCTTGATACGCCTTATACTCCGGAAATAAATAAAGACAAGGATGTCCAGATGGCTTGTTCAGTAGTCAGCGCATCAACTTTTCGAAAAAATAGTTACGGTCTTGAGTGTTGTAAAATAAAGATCCCCATCACACAACAAGCATGATGGGGATCTTTATTTTCCGTTCACGGAAGTTCTGGTTTTGTATCTCCTATTCAAGTACCAGCAGACGCTCCACTAGTCGGCCTTTCTCAGAATGTAATATCACAAAATAAATACCTGCAGGCAACCCTGTAGTCTCCACTGGATGCTCAGATATACCAGAGGCGATCGTAATTTTTTCTTTAGAAAAGGATTGACCAGTTGCACTGGTGAGCTCCAGCGTAGCCGTAAAAAGGTTGGCTGACACTAATGTAAGTGTTGGATTCTGACCTCTCACTGGATTAGGACTCAACCCATAACCACTGATATCAGTGATCTCATTGACACCAACTCCGGTTCCGGCTACAAAATTTTGTGTAGCATTGTAACCTGCTCCTGTCTGTGATTCGTTATAGGGCCACACTCTCCAATAGTAGGTTATATTTTCACTCAATTGAGCCGTGATCAGATAGTGTGATTCACTGACGATCTCTTTCACAGGGTTTACTGTGAAAGACGCATTTCGTGCATACATCACAATGTACTTATTTGCCCCCGGCGTATCTTCCCAGTCCAGGACAATATTAGTAGTACTCCCTGACTCTTCGCCGTTGATTGGGGAGAGGTGTGTTACAGGACCAACTGGTGTAGTATTGGGGACATTCCCGGTACGGATATACGAACGTTGGAAAGTAAAAAAGTCAGTGTTCATGAGGTTCTTCTGCGTAGTGGTGAATGCATATGACGAACACTCCCTGTAGTAACTCATGAAATTGTTAGTCATCGGTGTGATCACCTCATTATTTTTATCCCTGATCGAGGTATTCGCATCACAATCATTTTGATAAAACAACCCAAGGTTGTAATCCTCCGGGGTATCACAGATGCGGTCACCTGCTGTGTTGCAATTTGACCGGTTGTGCAATTCAATCAGTTGAGAACCTCCACCGCCTTCACATGGCAACGTAAAATCCACATTGACCGGATTGGTATAGTTATCAAGGCTGTAAGGAACACAATCCCAGCCTGAAAACGGATGCGCCAGACTGAAAAAATGGCCTATTTCGTGGGCAAGGGTCGAACTACTACCGTTTATCTCCCCTTTTCTTGATACGAGCCAATCATCCTGAGGATCGTAATAGGCCAATGTCGTACCTGCACTTATATTTTCAATGCTGTTGACGATAAATAAGTTGATGGAATTATTATCTTTTCGAAGCCTCATCTGCGTGGTAGCGGCTGCTGATCCTGGTGTATTATAGACCGCATCATTATCAAAATAATTGAACCGATCGATATAGAAGATAGCTTCCTGATCAGCGAAAGCGACATTTAGGCTAGCCACTTGTTGAAGGATCGACTCTTCTGGAATTCGACCCGCTCCGGCAGAGGAGGCCACAAGGTGAAACGTAATCGGTATATACTTCAGCGCCCCCCGTTGCACAGGAATCATCATTTTTTTATTCTCATCCGTACGTTCCAATAAAGGCTGCTGTGGTGTGCTACAGAATTGAGCAGAAAGCGTCGAAATGAACAAAAGGCCTGTAAAGGCAAGCAAAAATCTTAACATAATGGTCTATTTAGCGTGTGCAAAGATAACAATCAATTGGACGTCTGAATTCCATAGGATGGGTAATTCTTATTAGTTTTGCCGACATATTCATGTTTTACAGACAACCAATCTCCAAATATGTCAAAAGTTACAGTTGTAGGTTCCGGAAATGTTGGAGCCACCGTGGCTAATGTATTAGCCCACCAAAACGTTGTGAATGAAATAGTTCTGCTGGATCTGATGGCCGATATGGCTAAAGGAAAAGCACTTGATACCTGGCAGCAGGCACCGATTGACGATTATTCAACACGTATCACAGGTACCGGGGATTATGCCCTGACAGCCGGCTCAGACATAGCAGTTATTACGGCAGGCGTACCACGTAAACCAGGAATGAGTAGGGATGACCTTATCTCTACGAATGCGAAAATTGTCGCCTCCGTGACAAAATCATTACTAGCGCATAGTCCGAATGTCATACTGATCGTGGTTTCCAATCCTTTAGATGTCATGACATATGCAGCGCATGTGGTTTCCGGTCACCCATCCACCAAGGTCATCGGTATGGCAGGGGTGTTGGATACCGCTCGGTATCGTGCTTTTCTTGCTGAAGCGCTAGATGTTTCACCTCGAGATATTCAAGCGATGCTCCTTGGAGGCCATGGAGATACGATGGTTCCACTACCGAGATATACTACGGTGTCAGGTATTCCTGTAACAGAAATGATTGACACAGCCAGGCTGGAAGCCATCGTCGATCGTACCAAAAAAGGAGGAGGTGAATTAGTCCAACTCATGGGCACCTCAGCATGGTATGCACCCGGCGCGGCCGCAGCTCAGATGGTCATATCTATTCTCAGAGATGAAAAAAGAATTCTGCCTTGCTGTATAAAACTGGAAGGCCAATACGGCTTGAAGGACGTGTATGTAGGTGTGCCTGTCAAACTAGGTAAGAATGGCGTAGAAGAAGTCATTGAATTGAAATTAACTAATGAAGAAATGGCGATGCTTCATGAATCTGCAGGCCATGTAAGGGAAATAATGAGTGCCTATGATCAAATGGGCTTAAACTGATAAACCACCGATTGGACAAACTAAATTTTCTACAACAAATCGAGACCCAGCGGGGAGAGTCGCTATGGGATTTATCCTTTAAAAAGCCTGTTCTGCTTGTTTTTTTAAGGCATTTTGGATGTGTATTCTGCAAAGAAGCCATGACGGAACTCTCAGCATTTTCGGATAAAATAAAATCGCAAAATGCCCATCTCGTAATGGTTCACCTGGCAGATCCTGTCACGGCTGAGTCGTTTTTTATCCAATATGGGCTGCCAGAAGTCGATTATGTCACTGACCCGGATGGATTTGTGTATCAGCAGTTTGGTCTGCTCAAAGCGACCTTGCAACAAATGATGGGTTTGAAAGTATGGCTAAGGACGTTCCAACAGGGAGTTCTTAAGGGGCATGGTTTGAACAGTCATTTTATTGGCGATGGGTTTCAGATGCCAGGGGTATTCCAGCTTTTTGAAGGAGAGATTAAGGAGAAGTATATTCACGAGACCATTGCAGATAGGCCTGACTACGTCAAACTCGCATTCTGCAAAGAATGTATAACGCCACGATAAGGAAATATAAACCTAAAGTGCTGCAAATTGTATTGTAAGGGAATGAAACGAGATGGAATTAGATAATAATAAGATTGTCACGGCGCTCAGTGCCGTTAAGGATCCAGTTACAGGTCAGGATATCATAAGCCGACGGATGATTTCCGAGTTGCGTGTGGCAGGCAACCAGGTTCAATTTAAACTTGCCACTGCCGATTTACCGGAAGCACAAAAAACCAGTCTCAACTTTGCCTGTATGGAAGCCATTTCAGCTGTCTATCCGGAAGCTGAAGTGCATATTCACATGCAAAAGGGAGATAAGGAATCGGGCAAGAACAGCCCGCTACCTCACGTAAAAAACATCATTGCTATCGCTTCAGGTAAAGGCGGAGTGGGGAAAAGCACGATTGCGGTCAATCTTGCACTTGGCCTTCAAAAGTTAGGTTTCCGAACCGGGCTGCTGGATGCAGACCTCTATGGTCCATCAGCTCCGACCATGTTAGGGCTGCAGGGCCAAAAGCCTAAGGTGCAGGTAGTGCACAACACACATAAGATAGTGCCGCTAGAGGCTTATGGGATGCCGGTCATGTCCATCGGATTTGTGGTTGAACCCGAACAGGCGGTGGTACTCCGGGGACCTCGCCTTGCAGGTATTATAAAACAGTTTTTGGGAGATACATTATGGCCTGCGCTGGATTACCTTATCATTGACTTACCACCAGGAACCGGCGATATTCAACTGACATTAGTGCAGACTGTACCGCTTACCGGTGCTATACTCGTTACTACACCGCAGGAACTTGCCGTAGTAGATGCTGTCAAGGCGATGAATATGTTTATGCTTGATTCGCTCAATGTGCCCATCCTGGGTGTGGTAGAAAATATGTCCTGGTTTACACCGGCCGAACTGCCTGACCATAAATATTTCCTTTTTGGAAGCGGAGGAGGGGCTAAGTTAGCTGAACTTGGAAATACGAAATTACTGGCCCAGATACCCCTCGTGCAATCTGTACGCGAAGGTGGGGATTCCGGGCGACCCGCTGTACTTCAGGAAGATGAGGGTGGCTTGCAGGAGCGTTTTATCAATTTCGCAAGATCCCTACATGAACAAACTTCTTTGCGCAACGAAGCAATGGCGCCAACCCGGATCGTTGAAATCAAAGAAGGTTAATTTGTAAAGCATACGTAGGGTTGCCAAAGAAAGCCTAATTTTGCACTGTCATGTCCGATCAGGAAAAAACAATATTACTTCATCAGATTGAATTAGCCCTTGACGTTATAAGGCCGCACTTGGCTGTAGACGGCGGAGATGTCAGTGTAGTCGAAGTCACCGATGAAATGATCGTCAGGGTCAAATGGCTGGGTGCATGTGAAATGTGCTCCATGTCCCTGATGACAATGAAGGCAGGCGTGGAGCAAGCTGTCAAATCAAGACTTCCCCAGATACAATCGGTTGAAGCTGTCAATTCCTTTCATGTCTGAATTGAAAAAAGATAAAGCATTTCTCACCTCCCTCATCCGGGAACGTAAGACAGTGCTTACCATAGGCCTCGACACAGATACTAGTAAACTCCCATCAATTGTTAAAGCTGATATTCTTGCATTTAACAAAGCCATCATCGATGCCACCCGGGCCGATTGCGTCGCGTACAAACCCAACTTTGCTTTTTACGAAGCGTTGGGAACGAAAGGCTGGGATATTCTGCATGAAACAATAGCCTATATCGGTGATCATCACTTTATCATTGCCGATGCCAAACGTGGTGATATTGGAAATACTTCAGCGATGTATGCCGAGGCGGTTTATAATCAAATGGGATGCGATGCCATTACCGTAAATCCATATATGGGTGAAGATTGTGTTACACCATTTTATCAGGATGGTAAATGGGTGATTATCCTCGCTTTGACCTCTAATATGGGGAGTACTGATTTCCAACAGATCACATTGACCAGCGGGCAGAAACTGTATCAGAAAGTGATGCAAACTTCATCTGCTTGGGGCCATGCAGGAAATACCATGTTTGTGATCGGTGCTACACACCCAAATGATATCAAAGATTGTCGTAACGCTTTTCCGAATCATTTTTTACTCATTCCCGGCGTTGGTGCACAGGGTGGAGACCTTGATGCTATCTGTGCAGCCGGATTGAATAGTGATGGTGGGCTCCTGATTAATGCTTCCCGCAGTATCCTGTATGCGGGCAAAGGTTCTGATTTTGCAGAGAAAGCACAGCAAGAAGCCCATCGACTCAATCAGATCCTTCAACCTCATTTAATAAGTAAAATGAACTTGAGCTAATATTCGCTCTTTCATTTTTGACACCAGCCTCCTGTTCTATCTGTCTCATACCATTTCGCGCAAAAACGCAGAGACGCAATAAAGTCTCCCCTGCACTTCTCACCTTCTTACCCTCTCACCCTCTTACCCTCTTACCCTCTTACCTTCTCACCCTCTTACCCTCATAGATCTGCTTATGAATAAGCGGATCGATATTCCCCCCACAAAGAACCACCACAGAAGTATCAGCAGTATCCCGATTCTTATCCTTCATAGCCGCCGCTAATGCAACGCCTGCTGCACCTTCTACTGTCAGATCATGTTCTTTGTAGGCATAATAGATTGCATCTTCAATTTCATTTTCTGTCACGAGGATGAAGCGATCGATAACATCCATGCAGATATCAAAAGTGATGCTGTCTTCTTCGAGAGGTCCGGCAGAACCATCCGAAAGCGTAGGAAGTGCATCTGGCGCAGAGACCACAAAACCAGCTTGAATACTCAGGTACATCTCGGGTGAATGGACGGGCTGGCATCCAATAATTTCAGTCGCCGGAGAATGGAATTTCATCCAACTTGCAATTCCTGAAATTAATCCACCACCGCCAACAGTGACATACATCCGGTCAACCTTTGGTATCGCTCCGGTTATCTCAAGGCCAATGGTGCCCTGGCCGGATATTACGTCTGCATCATTGTAGGGACTAACCCATGAGAGTCTATTAGCAGCCGCGTATTTCTTACCCGCTATTTCAGCATCCAGTGAATCGCCATCAACCTGCACGAGATCAACACCCAATGCAGTAAGTTTTTCAATCTTTTTGGGAGCAGCCGATGCAGGAATAAAAATCTTTGTTTTTAACCCAAATTGATCCGCTGCTTTTGCCACACCTAGTCCGTGATTACCGGTAGAAGCCGTGACAATAGTTTGACCTGATGGCAGCAAACTTAGTTTTGCTAACGCACCGCGCCATTTAAACGAACCTGTCTTTTGTTTGTTTTCGCATTTCAGCCATACGTTATGGATTGAATCAAACACGATTGGCGTATCAATGAGATGCGATTTGATTCGCTGATATGCAGTTTCAATCAGTGCTGAAATATATCGATGATCAGTTTTAAAGAATTCGTCTTCGGTCACTAGCTGATTGATTAGGACATCGCGTGGACGCCAACCGATAAGATACTCGCCAACTGCTCAACTGCAAAGTCAATATCATCTTTGGTGGTATTTCTGCTCATGGAAAAACGCACTGCCTTCCTGTCGGTAGGATGGCCGATCGCATGAAGTACGTGTGATTGAGATTCTGCGCCGGAACTACAGGCACTTCCACCACTGGCACTAACACCTGCTATATCCAGTGACATGATCATGAGCTCAGCCTGCGGTCCGGGTGGAAAGGAGACGTTTAGCACTGTATAAAGTGAATCTGTAGGATGGCCGTTGAAATACACGTCAGGACAAATGCTTTTGATCTGTTGCTTCATATATTCCTTTAAGCCTGAAATGTGTGTTTTATCCTCTTCAAGTTCTGCATACGCTAGATGCATTGCTTTAGCAAGACCGACAATGCCGGGAATATTTTCAGTACCGGCTCGCATGTTTCTCTCCTGGGCACCACCATCAATAAATGGATGAATATGACATCGACTATTGATATAGATAAATCCGATCCCTTTCGGACCATAAAATTTATGCCCGGCACCGGAAATAAAATCCAAATGGGTTTCTTGAACATTGATAGGAAAATGACCAACCGTCTGCACAGTGTCTGAATGTAACCATGCGCCATATTGTTTGCATAATGTCGAAAGCGCTGCGAGGTCCAGCATGGATCCAAGCTCGTTATTAGCATGCATCAGTGTGACCAAGGTTGGTGCCTCCGAAGAAGACAATAATTCTTCAAGATGATTGAAATCAGGTAAAGCATATTGGTCGAGTCTGACCATTTCGACAGTGACCTTATCCATCGTTTTCAGGTGCTCTACAGAATGTTTTACACAATGATGCTCTGCTGGTGAGGAGATGATCCTTTTTACGCCCAGATCGCTTACAGCGCATTTGATGGCCATATTGTTGGATTCAGTCCCTCCGGAAGTAAAAAATATTTCTCCTGTGGAAGCACCTATGAAATGGGCTACGATCTTCCTGGCCCCTTCAATGCCCGCGCGGGTGGTTCTGCCTTCCTGGTGAATAGAAGAAGGATTGCCAAAACTAGTGGTCAGGTATGGCATCATGGCATCTAACACCTCCTGACGGATGGGTGTAGTGGCGGCATTATCTAGATATACTCTTCTGGACATGATCTGAATCTGAAATGAGGATGCAATTTACGGAAGTTACCTCAGTTACCATTCAGCCGGATCAAATCAATCCTTTGACTTTTTCTACCAAAGCCCTTGCTTCTTCAGCCGTCTTAGCCTCAGCATAAATGCGTAGGATCGGTTCCGTATTGGACTTTCTGAGCTGTACCCAGGCATTTGGGAGATCCACCTTTAATCCGTCGCGTAAATCCAATGATGCTGTGCTGAAATAGTCTGCAACCTTGTCTAACAGATGCTGCGGGGATAAGGAAGGGTCAAAGGCTACTTTATCCTTCACCATGACATAAGCAGGATAGGATGCTTTCAACTCTGAAAGCTTTTTGCCACTTGTTGCTAAGTGCATCAGGATCAGCGCTATACCTATGAGGGCATCGCGGCCATAATGGAGCGCCGGATCTATAATTCCCCCATTGCCTTCACCGCCAAGAATAGCCCCTTTTACTTTCATTTCACTGACTACATGAACTTCACCAACAGGCGCATAATAACATGGGACTCCAAAGCTATCCGCCAGGTCAAACAAAGCCCTGCTCGAAGAGAGGTTTGTGACCAATGGACCCTTCTGATGCCGAAGCACATAATCCGCAGCACATACAAGGGTGTATTCCTCCCCAAAGAAAACGCCGTCTTCAGCCACGAATGCCAGGCGATCCACGTCAGGATCAACGCTGATACCAAGATCGGCGCCATGGTTCACTACTGCATCACATAATTGGGTCAGGTGCTCAGGAAGAGGTTCAGGATTGTGCGCAAAAAGGCCATTTACCTCATCATTGATGAGAACATATTCTACGCCAAAAGAATCAAGCAAAGGAGGTATACTTATGCTTCCTGTACTATTGATACAATCAACCACAACTTTTAGCCTTCTTTCTGCGATGATTCGGGCATCCACCAGCGGGTGTTCAAGAATGGCCATTATGTGCTGTTCAATGGCATCAGTGACCGTGCTTATAGAGCCAAGTTTGTCTACACTGGCATAGAGGACATCTGCGCTTCCGGCTTCAGCCATCTTTTTAATCTCTTCACCTGCTTCAGGGCTTATGAATTCTCCATAAGAATTGAGAAACTTCAGTGCATTCCACTCAGAAGGATTGTGGCTGGCAGTGATGATGATGCCACCGGAAGCCCCAGCCAGTGTCACATACATCTCGACGGTCGGGGTAGTGGAATAGTCCAGGTCGATCACATCAATTCCCTGCGCCTGGAGGGTACTCACGACGAGGTTCTTTACCATCTCACCTGAGATCCTTCCGTCCCTGCCGATCACCACAGAAGGGTTTTTAAAATCCTTGGACAGCCATGAACCATAAGCTGAGACGAAGGAAATGATATCCGGTGGGGTCAGATTGTCACCTGGCCGGCCGCCAATGGTTCCGCGGATTCCGCTTACTGATTTGATGAGAGACAAAATATAGACGATTGAATTTGCCATGCAAAACTATACATTTGATCGATGATGGAGACATTACTTCAATGGGATACATCGCTTTTTGAATGGATCAACAGCGGGTGGAGCAACCCTGTTTTTGACTTACTGATGCCTGCTGCCAGGAACAAATATGTCTGGATTCCTGTGTACGTATTGTGCCTTAGTTGGATCTTTTTCAATTTTTCCATCCGCCAGATCGCTTATATCGTGTTTTTTGTCAGTATCTCCATTTTTGCTTCTGATACCATCAGTTCGAAGTTTATCAAGTACCAGGTAAAGCGGCCTCGGCCATGCCATGAGCAACCTATGGCCCCGGAGGTTATTCTACGTGTTGCATGCGGCGGTGGGTATAGTTTTACCTCATCACATGCTGCAAATCATTTTTGCCTGGCAGCTTTTTTAATCACATTGTTTGGTGACTACATGCGCAGATGGAAACATCTCTGGTGGATCTGGGCTTCTATCATATCGCTGGCACAGGTTTATGTTGGCTTACATTATCCATTAGACATTTTAGGTGGAGCAATCCTTGGGGCGGTCATTGGCATACCTATGAGTATCCTCTGCAAAGAAAGGATCAAATCTGCTCCGTTGGTTACGAATATGAACGAGACGAGAGAATGAAAGGGAATTACTTGAAGAACCCGGATAGGTGAGGACTGAAATAATTTGGAAACAACAGATAAATCTAACATAATAAAATACAACCGATGCAGATTATAGATGGAAATGCGCTGGCACAACAGATCAAAGGTGAACTGCGGGAAAAAGTAGATAAAGCAGTTGCTTCAGGGCAAAGACCCCCTCATCTTGCGGCAGTATTGATCGGAGATCATCCTGCCAGCAGATCTTACGTAACCAATAAAGTCAGGAGTTGTGCAGATGCCGGCTTTCAATCCACATTGATTCAACGTCCTGCTGAAATTTCACAACAGGGATTGCTTGGTATAGTAAAGGATCTCAACGAGAATCCTGAAATCGATGGCTTTATCGTTCAATTACCGCTGCCTGAACACATTCACGAAATGGATATTACCCTGGCCATTAATCCGTCGAAGGATGTGGATGGATTTCATCCCATGAATCTCGGATTGATGACCCTTGGCCTTCCATCATACCTGCCAGCTACACCTATGGGCATTATGCAGATGCTTGAACGTTACAAGATTGATATCAGTGGAAAAATATGCTGCGTGATCGGACGAAGTAATATCGTAGGAACACCTATTAGTGTTCTTCTCTCACGCAAGGCAAATCCGGGTGATGCCACAGTGATATTGTGTCATAGTCGTACACCCAATATAAAAGAAATAGCTTTGCAGGCAGATGTGTTGGTGGTGGCTTTGGGCAGGGCTAATTTTCTGAAAGCAGATATGGTCAAAGAAGGTGCGGTTGTCATTGATGTTGGCATCAATAGGGTAGACGACGCTTCAAAAAAGTCAGGTTTCCGCTTGGTGGGAGATGTTGACTATGATCAGGTAGCACCAAAATGCAGTTACATCACTCCCGTGCCGGGTGGTGTAGGTCCGATGACGGTCACTTCACTTTTACTTAATACCTGGAAGGCATACACAGGTGAAATATATCCGAAAACAAAATGAGCATTGCAAACCCCGAGTATTTCTCCATGACCTTTGACACAGAAGGTTTTGATAATGACATCTGGATGGCTATGTTGGGGGAATGGCCATTTGAATCTTTTCATGAGGATGGTCATACCATCATTGGGTATATCCTCAAGCATGATATCACACAAGATCTGCTCGAACAGGTGAATGAAAATAAAGGCATCCGCTTCAACGATTATCAAATGGATGTCGTACCTCATCAGAACTGGAATGCGGTGTGGGAAAGTTCATTTAATCCTGTAGCTGTGGATGATTATTGTTATATCCGGGCAGAATTTCATTTGGGAGAAGTCAGTGGCTTTAAGCATGAGGTCATCATTGCTCCTCGCATGGCTTTTGGAACCGGGCATCATGCCACGACCTATATGATGCTTCAAGCTATGTCGAAGATTCCATTTAAAGGAAAGCGCGTCTTTGACTTTGGAGGTGGTACAGGTATATTATCTGTTGTGGCTGCGATGGATGGTGCAGCGGAAGTTGTGGGCGTTGATATCCAGCCTGAAGCCAAAGAAAACAGCAATGAACATGCACTTCTCAACTATGTGGAGCATCTATGTACGTTTCATGAAGGTGGCCTTGACATGGCAGGTGAGGAAAAGTATGATATTATCCTGGCCAATATCAATGTGACCATCATTGCAAAATATTTCGATCAGCTCAAGAACATGCTTCAACCGGGTGGATATATTTTACTGTCCGGCATTATGACATATGATAAAAAGTATATGGAAGAAAACATTTCTTTTCCTCCCCTGGAGGTGCTTGAGATGAATCAGCGGAACGAATGGTTACAGGTGACGTTGAAAAGCGATTAGGATTTATTCTTCAGCATTCCAGGTTCGTAATGTTTCATAGACTTTATGAATCGGTAAGCCCATGACATTGGCATAGGAACCTTCTATTCGCGACACTTTGGTCCATCCGATCCAGTCTTGAATGCCGTATGCGCCTGCTTTATCAAGCGGGGGAAATGTCATCACATAATATTCAATTTCCTCTCTTGTCAGCGGGTCAAGCCATACAGAAGTATAATCTGAAAATCCAACACCACGGTTATGGTTTCCAATAAATACACCTGTGATGACAAGATGGTGTCTTCCGGATAGCGCTGCGATCATGTCAATAGCTTCATCTTTGGTCGATGGTTTGCCATATACTTTCGCATCCAGGATGACAACACTGTCCGCAGTGAGTACAAGGCTCTGATGGTCGATCATTAGAATTGCGGCCTCTGCTTTTTTCCTGGCCAGATAGAGAGGAATATCTTCAACTTCCATATCGATTGGATGATTTTCCTCAACATCTATATCAATCATTTTAAATGGAATGCCTGCCGCTTTAAGCAACTCTTGTCGTCTTGGTGATTTAGAAGCAAGGTATAGTGGTGGATGATCAGATAACATAGGAAACAGTCTTTTTTATTAAATGGTGTTTTTAGTTTTCTCCACGATTTCATCTACAATCTCCGGATTGAGTAAAGTAGAGATATCTCCGAGATTTGAATAATCTTTTTCGGCTGCTTTGCGCAAGAGCCTACGCATGATTTTGCCTGACCTTGTCTTAGGTAATCCACTGACAATCATCACCTCATCAGCTTTGGCAATAGGCCCGATAAACTGAATAAGCTTTTCATTGATTTCTTTGAAAAAGGATGTCTCATCTGTCACCGGATGCAAAATAATAACATACGCATATATCCCTTGTCCTTTGATCGGATGAGCATAGCCGACTACAGCACTTTCGACAACATTTTCATGTTCATCAATTGCATTTTCAATTTCAGCTGTGCCTATCCGATGACCGCTCACATTGATGACATCATCTACCCGACCAATAATCCGGTATCGGCCATCTTCATCCCTTCTCGCCTCATCGCCTGTAAAATACAATCCCGGAAAAGCAGAAAAATACGCCTGCTTGCAGCGTTCATGATCTCCGTAGGTCGTGCGGATGATGGATGGCCAGGGAAACCTGATGCATAAAAGCCCTTCCGTATTGTTTCCTTCGATTTCTAAACCATTGACATCTACAAGTAAAGGTTGGACACCGGGCATTGGATAAGAAGCAAAACATGGTTTTGTATCTGTAATCCCGGGAAGGGGTGAGATCATTATTCCCCCGGTCTCTGTCTGCCACCACGTATCAATGACAGCTGCCTGACTTTTCCCAATCTTTTCATTATACCAATGCCATGCTTCTTCATTGATTGGTTCACCGACCGAACCAAGCAGCCTTAATGAAGACAAATCATGTCCTTCAGTATATGCATCGCCTGCGGCCATCAGTGCCCTTATAGCAGTAGGGGCGGTGTAGAATATATTTACTTTGTGTTTTTCACAAATCTGCCAGAACCTTGATGGGTCTGGATAGGTAGGAATGCCTTCAAAAAGGATGGTCGTTGCACCATTCAACAATGGACCGTAGATTATATAACTGTGACCGGTGATCCATCCAATATCAGCCGTACACCAATAGATTTCTCCCGGCTGGTATTGAAAGACGTTTTGGAAAGTATATCCGGTATAGACCATGTATCCGCCACAAGTATGCACAGCACCTTTTGGCTTGCCGGTGGATCCGGAAGTATATAAAATAAACAAGGGATCTTCACTATCCATGATCTCTGGTTCACACCAGGCATCTTGTCCTTCTATTAGTTCATGCCACCAATAGTCGCGGCCATTGACCCAGGGTATACCTCCCGTAGCATTTCTAAACACGACCACTTTTTCAACCGACGTACAGCCTAAGGCGATTGCTTCATCTACTATTGTTTTGATAGGAATTTGTTTCGTTCCACGCATATTATAATCAGCGCAGATGACCATATTGCATGAGGCATCCTGTATCCTATCTGCCAGCGAGGCAGCAGAAAAGCCTGCGAAGACAACACTGTGGATAGCACCTATCCTTGCACAAGCTAATATGCCCATCACCAGCTCCGGTACCATCGGCATATAAAAACAAATACGATCTCCTTTTTTAATACCATTTGCCTTAAGTGCATTGGCCATCTGACAAACGGAGACGTGTAATTCAGTATAGGATATACTTCTGGTCTCCTGCATAGGTTCATTTGCTTCCCAAAGGATGGCCGTTTGATCACCGGAAGCTTCGAGATGGCGATCCAGACAATTGACAGTGATATTCAGTTTTCCTCCGGAATACCATTGCGTGTGGCCATTCATAAAATCCGGCTCAACCACTTTGTTCCATCTTGACATCCATTGAAAGGCATCAGCTTGTCTTGCCCAGAAAGCGTGCGGATATTCAACACTTTCCTTGTAATCATTGTGATAATCCGCGATGGTATTCATCTTGATTTTAATTCGTGTGTTTGAAAAGATTTATTTAATGAGGAGTAGCAAGGTTCCGGCCAGCATAACTCCTTTGATGATTAACGATGCGTTATGAAAATACGAATTGTTCTTTGACCACCATACTAGCGCCATGGAAGCTACGACAGCACCTTGTAATAAGGTAAAGAGTAATTGCAAGGTGTTGCTCGTGTGGGTGATGTCCCATGCATACAAAGCGGCAAGTAATAACAAGCCAGCCAGGAATGCTAAAATCTTTCCCGACGAAAGGCCAAACTGCGCAGGAAAAGTCTGGCATCCTGCTTGTTGGTCACCTGCGATATCCTCCAGATCCTTTACGACTTCTCTAAACCAGGTGGCTAAAAAGGCAAATAGGGAATAGTACCATATTTCTTGATTGATTACACTGGGATTTCCAAGGAGCCAATCCGGCAAAGCAACGATCAGAACGACACCTGCGCAAAAGAGGGACACCCAAAGATTGCCGGCTATCGGTTTGCATTTAAGTACATAAGAATAAAGCCACAGCCCAATGATGGCAACCGGATAAATGAAGATAAACGGAATTAAAGACAATCGCAATGCCAGGTAAAGACTGAGCAGAACACCGGCAGAAAGGAGTAAAAAATAAAAGTATAAAACCCGTTTCAAAGACCACTTATTTCCTGCTATCCATTCGAATGGCCGATTGATACGATCCATCCGGGAATCGTAATAATCATTGATGACATAGCCTGAGGCCGCTATTAACATCGTATTAAGGCTGAGGGCAATAAAGTCACTCAAACCCAGCCGGGATTGAGCTGTGTCCATAAGACAGAAATAAATGATGGCCTGCACGATCGCCACCATCAATAGATTTGTCCAGCGTATGATATGAAGTAAGTCCTTTAGCATCCGAATCAAAGGTCAATATAATGGCTTTCAGTTGTTTTAGGGAAACCCCTTCGCCTGGCACCTGAAAATATTTATCGGCATGACGTTTGGAACTCTTGCGGCAACTCCCTACATTTAAAAAGTCTTATGGAAGAAACAACTCAATCCCAATCCGAATCTAAAGCATACAAGTTCAAGGAGCTTAAAGTATATGCTTCAACAGAGTGGCTTGCAGACAATAAAAAGAAATACAGGCAAGTCTATGACAGGCTGGAGGCATCTTATGTTTATGCAGAACTGTCTTTTTACAACAAGTTTTTTGATTTGCAGAGTTGGGATGTTGATATTATGCTGAGATGTTTGTCCATGAAAAGAGCCGGCAAGGAATTGTGCCGTCTCCAGATCAAGCGCAATGTCAATAAGTACGACAGTATCGTCTATATCCGGGAAGGATGGGGCAATAAAAAGGAAGGATCATTCTGGAAAAAGGGTGCTTATTGTTGGGAAGCTTTTATCGACAATGAAAAAGTAGGGTCAAAATACTTCTACATTGAAGAAAGTGAGACGCTCGTCCATGGTCAACCGAGGTACCTTAACCTGCAGTCACTGAGGCTGTATGAAGGCCAGTATGATGATGTGGGTGAGGATGACCGCAATTATTACATTTCCTTTTCCACTGCAGAGACAAGATATATTTACTCCGAAGTCACCTTTCAAAATCTACAGACTCAGGAGGCATGGCAATGTGAGTTGTTTACCAAATTTTATAATGAAGCCAGAGAGCTGAAAGGACAGGTCACCCGTTTGCAGACCATTAAGAAAGGGGACGAAAAGGTAAGAGTTACTGCCGGATGGGGTTCTAATGTCAAAGGGTCATGGCGTCCGGGAAAATATACCGCTGAGGTCATCTTTATGGATAAGCTTGTGGCGGTGGTACCCTTTGAAGTTGGTGAAGATTTCAAGGAGGGACAGAGCCAGGTTTTGTTGCCTGACTATCGCCCCGCGAATTTTGATGCTGAAGGACAGTCAAGGCAGCCATTGGAAGAAGTGATGGCTGATCTTATAGCGATGATTGGATTGAATGAAATCAAAAAACAGGTAGTTGAGCATGCCCAGTATCTTCAGTTTCTTCAACTGCGCAAAGAGAAGGGTTTTGCAGAAAAACAGGATATCAATATTCATTCTGTTTTTATGGGCAATCCCGGTACAGGAAAAACTACTGTGGCCAGGATGATGGGTAAGTTGTACAAACAAATGGGTCTACTGACAAAAGGCCACGTTCACCAGGTAGACAGGGTAGACCTTGTAGGTGAATATATTGGCCAGACGGCACCAAGGACTAAAGATGCTATTGAAAAAGCAAGAGGCGGTGTCTTATTTATTGACGAGGCCTATAGCCTGGCCAGGGCTAATGATGATAGTAAGGATTTCGGGCGTGAGGTCATTGAAATACTGGTCAAGGAGATGTCCAATGGTGCAGGAGATATGGCGGTGATTGTTGCCGGTTACCCAAAGGAGATGAAATATTTTCTTGATTCCAACCCCGGTCTCAAATCAAGGTTTAAAATTCAATACCAATTTACTGATTATCTCCCCCAGGAATTATCAGCCATTGCTCATTATGCTTGTACAGAAAAGGAGGTGGACCTTACTCCACAGGCCCGGGTATTGGTTGACGAAATCATCACGGATGCCTATCGAAACAGGGACAGGAGTTTTGGAAATGCCAGATTTGTAAATGACCTGATAGAAAAAGCAAAGGTTTCATTGGGACTTCGGATCATGAAAAATCCGCTAGGGACTGATCCGACCAGAACGGATCTTTCGCTGATCCTTGCGGAAGATATTGAAACAATAAAGACATTAGAAGCTTTTGCCTCTCCGACGATTCCAGTGGATGAAAAATTGTTGCAACTCGCTTTGGTTGAGTTGAATTCACTGACCGGGCTTGATGCAGTGAAAAAGCAAATCAAAGAGATGATCGATATCGTGCGTTATCACCAGGTGCTGGGGAGAGGTGTTTTGAATAAATTCTATATGCATACCATCTTTATCGGTAATCCCGGGACAGGTAAGACTACTGTGGCTCGAATACTGACCAGAATCTATAAAGCCCTCGGCATCCTTGAAAGGGGGCACATGGTCGAGACTGACCGACAGGGCCTGGTGGCGGGTTATGTAGGCCAGACTGCTTTGAAGACTGCTGAAAAAATAGATGAAGCCATGGGTGGTGTTTTGTTTATCGACGAAGCATATGCATTGACCAACTCAAACGGCAACGCTCATGATTTCGGAAACGAAGTCATCCAAACGATCCTCAAAAGAATGGAAGACAAGCGAGGGCAGTTTTTTGTCTTCGCCGCCGGCTACCCTGACAATATGGAGGCCTTTCTGAAAGCTAATCCAGGGCTAAGCTCAAGATTTGATAAAGTGTTGCGCTTTGAAGACTACAGTCCTGAAGAATTAAATGAAATAGCGATCAATATGATCCAAGTCCAGGAGATGAGAATAACCCCGAAGGCGCTTGAGCATCTTATAGGTTATTTCAAATTCTTGTATGAATATCGGGACAAATACTTTGGAAATGCACGGAATATCAGGCAAATCATCCAGGATGTCATTAAAAATCAGAACCTGCGGCTTGCCAAAACTGGTTCAGACCTTCGCAATCAGACTAACCTCATCACATTTGAAGATGTCAAAGACTTTGCCAGAGATAAGAATCTGCTCAGTTTTCAGCGCCAAAGCATAGGCTTCAGAAAGTAAAGCTGCCAGGAAACAGAAAAGTAACTTTTATTACACGGTTCATCTGGATTATGCTTGTACTTTTGCACCATGAGTACACTCGCAAGTACCATTAACATGACATGTCCACGATGCAGACAAAGTAATTTGTTTGAAACACCGATGCGACTAAACAAACCACTCGCCATGAACAGGCAATGTTCGGTGTGTGGACAAAAATTTGAGCCGGAACCGGGTTTTTATTTTGGAGCAATGTTTATCTCCTATATTTTTCTGGCATTTTTCAGTCTCGGACTGACTGGATTATTGGTTTTCTATTTCCATCTATCGGTAGATCTGGCTTTCTTAATTCTCATTGCTACACTCACTGTAATGTTTATCTGGAACCTGAGGTTCAGCCGATCCATATGGATACATCTCATGATCAGATACAATCCGAAATACACTCCTGGCTCGACCAAACCGTCTTAAAAGAAATCAAACCACTATCCTGATTATGGAGAAATAGTTTTTCCGCGTAAAGGCATATTTCCTTTAGATGAATTGCAGCAGGTATTACTTACAGGAACATATCCAAATGCTTCCTGTATTTTTTAGTAAGTGGATGCTGCGTACCCAGTGTATTGAATATACCTATAGCCGCCTTTGCCAATTTGCCGTCAGCAGCTTTGTTGTCCTTACCTATATGCTCAATAACCGTAGTCAAAGCTTCTTCGAGGTTACCTTCCTTCAATAGTTTCTTTATTTGAAGGAGCTGATCATTTTCGGTTTCCATTTCAAGAAATGCGGATATATCTCTCAGGTACGTTGCTTTGTCATAAAAAGGGGTTCCCATTTTAATAGTCTCAAGGGTCTTATGCACCTTTTCAGGGTCGTCCCAAAGGATTAACTGGCTGAGTACAATTCGAATCTCAGGACTATCAGGAAACTCCTCCATCAATTGCTCAAGATCTGATGCTTCAGGTACTTCTTTTTCGGCCAATAACTTGTCAAGTGCCAATAATCCGGGATTGGGTAAACTGGTTTTTAACCATTCCAGGATCATCTGTCGTGGGAGAGCACCCGAAAATTCATCAATCACTTCTCCCCTGTAAAACATTTTGACATTTGGAATGCTTTTGATGCCATAGGTAGATGAAATATCTTGGTTTTCCTCAGTATTTACTTTTACCAGGCTCCATTGATTTTCCTGTTCCATTGCAATCT
>JBBRDL010000042.1:0-27902 GCA_038203965.1 Chitinophagales bacterium
TGCGCTGAACCGCAGTTTGATTTCACTATACCCTTCCATTGTCAATGGTCAGTTCAGGGGACCTCCACTACCGCCCCTTCGCTGCGCGAAGGTGGCGGAGGAAGGAAAGGTACTCAACCTCTTCCCTTCGACAAGCTCAGGAACCCGGTTTAATTTACGATTCAGCATCTTTCGCCTCTTCAGTCGCTTCAGCCTCTTTAGCCTCTTTTTTTTTTGCGCTGAACCGCAGTTTGATTTCAATATACCCTTCCATTGTCAATGGTCAGTTCAGGGGCCCTCCACTACCGCCCCTTCGCTGCGCGAAGGTGGCGGAGGAAAGAAAGGTACATAACCTCTTCCCTTCGACAAGCTCAGGGACCCGGTTTAATTTACGTTTCAGCCTCTTTAGCCTCTTCAGCCTCTTTAGCCTCTTTTTTTTTGCGCTGAACCGCAGTTTGATTTCACTATACCCTTCCATTGTCAATGGTCAGTTCAAGGGCCCTCCAATACCGCCCCTTCGCTGCGCGAAGGTGGCGGAGGAAAGAAAGGTACTCAACCTCTTCCCTTCGACAAGCTCAGGGACCCGGTTTAATTTACGTTTCAGCCTCTTCAGCTTCTTTCGCCTCCTCCTTCGCCTTCCCTCACAACCAAATCCTCCTTACTTTTGTTACTTGTCCAATATTGAAAGCTTTTAACTTTTAAATACCAAAATCAATGTATCCAGCTGAATTAGTAGCTCCGATGTCCAAAGACCTGAACAGTGCAGGGTTTGAATCACTCTTAACACCAGATGAAGTTGTCGCAGAGCTTGAAGATAATAAGGGCACTGCCCTCCTAGTGGTCAATTCCGTTTGCGGATGTGCCGCAGCTAATGCCCGCCCAGGTGTGAAAATTGCCCTGCAGAATGAAAAACAGCCTGAAAAGCTGTTAACGGTATTTGCCGGCGTAAACGCTGAAGCAACTGCCAAAGCAAGAGAATATCTGCTCCCTTACCCTCCATCATCCCCGGCGATTGCCCTTTTTAAGGACGGGAAATTGGTTCATTTTTTGGAGCGCCACCATATCGAAGGCAGAAGCGCTATGATGATTGCTGAAAACCTTAAGGCGGCATTCAACGACTTTTGCTAATACTGTTGCCCCGTCTGCGCAACCACCCTACATGACCCGAATCACAGAAAAAGACTCTCCTTACCGGCATCTCGAAAAGATGTCAACCGGTGAGATTCTCTCTCATATCAATCATGAAGACCAATCCGTTGCGCTTAAGGTCAAAGAATGTATTCCATCCATCGAAGCATTAGTGGATGATATCGTCATCCGAATGACAGATGGTGGTCGCCTTTTTTATATCGGTGCCGGTACCAGCGGTCGTCTCGGTATCCTGGATGCTTCAGAATGCCCGCCGACATTTGGTGTCGAAAGTGATATGGTCGTGGGACTGATTGCCGGTGGAGATGCCGCCATCCGGGATGCTCAGGAATTTGCAGAAGACGATCCGATTCAAGCCTGGAGAGAACTCAAGGAATATGACATCAATCCTGTTGATATTCTAGTCGGTATCGCTGCATCCGGTACAACACCCTACGTCCTGGGAGCACTCACCCAGGCCAGGATCAACAACATCCTGACTGCTTGCATCACCTGCAATGGCGCTGCCCCTATTATCGCCCTGGCTGATCATCCAATCGTCTGCGAAGTAGGTCCTGAATTCGTAACCGGCAGCACAAGAATGAAAGCCGGTACAGCGCAAAAGCTCATCCTCAATATGATCTCCACGGCCACCATGATCCGCCTGGGACGTGTTGAAGACAATAAGATGGTAGACATGTTGCTGACCAATCACAAACTCATCGATCGTGGCATCCGCATGATCATGGAAAAAACAGGCTGCTCGAATGAAAAAGCATCTGCCCTATTGGAAAAACATGGTTCCGTAAGGAAAGCTGTGCAAAAAATGGAATGAAACCATTTTCTGTGAAACAATGATTCAAAGCCGCTAACTACCCAAATTAATATCTAGTTACAGGGCTTACGTTGGCAAAGTCTTGTCCATTCAAATCCCTTTCTTGATTTCAGACAGTTATCCTTTTTATCTGCTGTCCATTTATGGTGAATTGGATTATCGGCGACATAGTCTTTCAGGAGAAGCGTATTTCCATCCATGATCCAGTTTCCATTGACATCAATTATATTTCCAGGATCATCATTTTTGTAATAATGAAAAGTATGATCCTCGTTTATGGTCAAGGTGATCTTCATGGAGTTGCCTTCACCGCAATCGCAAATTCCATACGTTCCAATCAAGGTGCTTTCAGGTGCTGTTCGGCTACTAAAGGACATCGTCGTCAGCACCATCAACATACCCGTAATCAATTGTACTAGATTTAGCTTTCTCATGGTACGATCGTCAGTGATTATCGTGCTGACTCCGCACATTTAAGATGAATAACGAAAATAGTAAATTATTCTCTGATAAAAGGAATTACATTCTCTCGATGGCTAGTGCCTCACAACTCACAACTTGCTCACTTCCCCACTCCCACTGATCTTAGCAGTAACACTTGCATTGCCCCGATAGTGAACATCACCGCTTCCGGATATGTGCGTCTCAAGTTCACCGTTGACATGAACAGCTGCATCACCTGACCCGCTGATGTGAATTTTACATGCTGATGCCACAAGATCTTTTGTCATCACATCGCCAGAACCACTGATCGCAACTTCAAGGATTTGTGTGGTACCGCCTAGTTCAATTTCTCCTGAGCCACTAATCCGTGCTTTGGTTGCCTTTGCATCAATATCCATATGGATATCTCCGGAGCCTGAAACTGCAATATCAATATCTTTTATACCCGAAAATTTTCCAATAGATTTAATAGATCCGCTTCCACTCAGACCAACAAAATCCATTGTCGGAATCGTAATATATACGGTCACGGGCTTGGCATTATAAACTTTCTTGAGATAGGAAATTTTCCAGCTACCATTACTGACATCCCTCTTTATATTATCGATGATATTCTTTTGGCCTTCGATGACGATCTTTTGGGTTGCACCCGGAGTCAGGATCACATCTCCATCAGATCCAAGGTCAAGCCCCTTCAAGGAAGAAAGTGAAATTTCTTGCTTGATGACCTCTCCTTCCCCATTGATACCAGGACGCCAGGCCTGAGCATTCAACTGTTGACCAGTCAGTATGGCAAGCATTGAAACCAGTAAAGTCAGTTTACGCATTTTGTTTAATTTTTATGGTTTGTGTACAATGAATCAAAGCAAAAGACAACCCATTTTTATAATGGTTGCTTCCATCCCTAAAAAGTTCCCCAATTATTTTACCATTATTTCTCACCTTGTTGCTGAGCCATTTTATTCTTCGGTTGGTGAGCCTATTGTGATCCCCCGGTTGGTGAGTCTATTGTGATCCACCGATTGCTGAGCCTATTGTGATCCCCCGGTTGGTGAGCATGTCGAACCACCGATTGCTGAGCCTATTGTGATCCCCCAGTTGGTGAGCCTGCCGAACCACCGATTGCTGATCTAAGTCGAAGCATCATTTTGTCCTTGTTCCCAAATTGCCCGCCGCTGTGCCATCGTCATATCAAATGTATCCCTGGGCAGAAAATAGTGTTTCTCTTCGATCTCCTCTATTACAGGCGGCGCAATCTCATCTTCTTCAATATCATTTCTGTAGAACCAGGCCAAGAGTATACCTGCAATAGCCCCAAGCAAATGACCCTCCCAAGACACACCCTCCTTTCCCGGCATGATGCCTTCAAAGAAACCGGCATATACAAAGAGGACAATCAATGCAAGCACAATCGACTTAACATTCCGTCGGAATATCCCACTCCAGAAAACCAGGGAAACCATCCCATATACTACTCCACTAGCGCCGATATGGTAGGAGCCGCGCTCACCAAATATCCATATACCAAGCCCCGAAAGAATATATAACCATACGATGCTGCGCAATGCAATCCTTGGATAAAACCAAAAAACAACTGCCCCCAGCATGAGAAAGGAGATCGAATTATAAAAAAGATGCTCCCAGCTTCCATGGATCAAAGGAGTAGTAAGTATCCCCGGCAATCCGTCTATCTCTCGAGGTGATACCCCCAACGTGGTAAGTTTGATTTTGGAAATCACCTGGAACAAATGAACTAACCAGATAAATCCAACAAAACTCAGAGGAAAACCCATCCTCCTGATAAACTGCCTAGTCTCCTGATCCATCTTAGGATTTTGGATATCTCCTGGAGACAATGCGAATGAAATGTTCAGCCATTTTGATTCGCTCCGGATCAGCCCAGTTAAATTGTCTCGCAGGTCCCTGGAGCAGCATTTCTCTGGCCTCAGTAAAGGAACCAAGATCATTCAGATCAGCACAAGTAGTCTCAAATAATGAACGGTTGCCTCCGAATAATTCATTGAGCGTGAATATTCTTTCATTCAGACCCAGCACTGATTCAATATTGGCAATAGCAATATGACTAAACCTTCCGGACATTTCCTCTACGTTGGGCAATTCAAATAATTTAGACAACCCTTCAGAAACATCAATAACAGAAGGTTGTGGTTTTTCCACGAGGACAGCTTCCTTTATTATTTCAGCGATCGGGATATGCACAGGTGTTGGCTCCGGTTTAGTAATTACTTCTACAGGCTCTTGAACCGGTATTTTAATTTCGAGAGGAATGTCCTTCACTTTAGGTGTAACGATTTCATGGACAATCGGTTTCGGAAGTTCGTATTTTGGCACCTCTGGGAGTTGTACGGCAGGTGGCGAAGGTGTAACAATGTGAATGGGTGACAAATCTTTATGCCTGAGCTTTTCCTCCTGGACTGGAATCTCTTCTGAAGTGACCGCATCATACAATTGGATGATGTACGATTTCATCAGGTCTTTTTCCAGCCTCGATAACTCATTTCCGTTTCCAGTATCCAGAAAAGCCTGGATTTTAATCAAAAGGCGCTGTGCTCTAGTCAGATTCATATATCTACGTTATGTAATGCAATTTACTGCTGTCTGACATCTTATATGATACAAATCCGGTTAATATTGTGTGAATACGACAATATTCTCGTCGGTGACCTAAGGAGTAAACAGAACAATGCATCTTTGCGCCTCACATGTTTCTCGAACCGTCATTTAATACAAAACGCAGGGGCTGGATTGAAGTCATTTGCGGATCTATGTTTTCTGGCAAAACAGAAGAACTCATCCGGCGTCTTAAACGTGTCCGGATAGCCGAACAAACGGTGGAAATATTTAAACCTGCACGCGACACGCGCTACAGCGCTGATGAAGTAGTCAGTCATGATGCCCGGGCTATCGCCTCCAGATCAGTACATCATCCTTCAGAAATCCTCGAGGTAGCATCGCATATCGATGTCATTGGTATTGATGAAGCCCAGTTTTTTGATGAAACCCTCAGAGAAGTATGTGAAGAACTTGCACTGAGAGGGCATAGGGTTATTATAGCAGGCCTTGATATGGACTTTCGCGGGAGACCTTTCGGACCAATGCCTGAACTCCTGGCTGTAGCAGAATATATCACCAAACTGCACGCCATCTGTAACCACTGCGGCAACCTCGCTACGCATACCTACAGACTCACCACAGACGCAGAGACAGTCGTTTTGGGCGAGAAAGATATCTATGAGGCCCGGTGCAGACACTGCTTCAATGAAGGCAATATCCTTAAATTGAAAGTCCCTCGCTTCTAAAACCTACTTCACTTGATCACATTAGCCCCGGGATTGCGCAGCACACAGGGGAGAGCCCTTAAGGGCGAAGGGGTAAAAGGTGCCTATCCTGCTCCTTTGCTTTTTATTCTACCTTTGAGCCTATATCCAACCTACCCGCCCATGTCCGGCACAAAACCAATCCGCAACGCCCTTATCTCCGTTTTCCATAAAGAAGGTCTCGATACCATTATCCAGTTCCTCGAAAAAAACCATGTGACTATCTACAGCACTGGCGGCAGCCTAGACTATATTCAATCTCTTGGCGCAAAAGCAATTGCGGTCGAAAGTCTCACAGGATATCCTTCTATTCTCGATGGCCGGGTCAAAACGCTGCATCCCAAAATTTTCGGGGGTATACTCGCCAAACGGGAAGAAAATCACCTGGCGCAACTAACCAAATATGAAATTCCACCAATTGACCTCGTCATCGTTGATCTGTACCCCTTTGAAGACACCGTCAAATCAACAAAGGATGAAGCCACGATCATTGAAAAAATAGATATAGGCGGTATATCTCTCATCCGTGCTGCGGCCAAAAATTTTCATGACGTCGTCATCGTGCCTTCACAGGAGGATTATGGATATCTGAAATTTATGCTTGAATCAAAAGGGGCTCACAGTGCACAGGAAGATCGTCAGCATTTTGCCACACGGGCCTTCAGGGTGTCTTCTCATTATGACAAACAGATCTACGACTATTTCAACAGAGAAGGGGAAGACCTCAGTCTGAAAATTTCAGTGCATTCAGGTATGCCCTTACGCTATGGCGAAAATCCGCATCAGGAAGCTATCTTTTTCGGTGAGCTTGAAACCAATTTTTACAAACGGAATGGCAAAGAACTTTCCTACAACAATCTTGTGGACGTTGATGCTGCTGTATCCTTGATGGTTGAATTTAAAAACAGCGAACCAACATTCGCCATTCTGAAACACACCAATGCCTGCGGGCTGGCGACACGTTCTACAGTGCTTGAGGCATGGAAAGATGCCCTTGCCGCTGATCCGGTGTCCGCATTTGGAGGTGTATTGATTTGCAACAAAGCGATAGATGAAGCTACCGCAAAAGAGATTGATCAGCTGTTTTACGAAGTACTCATTGCACCTGGATTTGCTGACAAGGCTTTAACGGTGTTGAGTGCTAAGAAAAACAGGATTCTCCTTCAATTACATACTTACCCACAGGCTCAACAACAAGTAAAAAGTATTCTGGATGGTTTCATTACGCAGGATATAGATCACATCACTGAAGATCTGGCGACAATAAAAGAAGCCACTTCAAGGAAACCATCAAAAAGTGAATTGGCTGATTTACTTTTTGCCAATAAATGTGTCAAGCACCTCAAATCAAATGGTATTGCGATTGTCAAAAACGGACAACTTGTAGGCATGGGTTGTGGTCAAACCTCAAGAGTTGATTCATTGAAACACGCCATTATCAAAGCGCACGCATTTGGATTTGATCTTCATGGTTCGGTGATGGCATCGGAAGCGTTCTTCCCTTTTCCAGATTGTGTGGAAATAGCACACGAGGCAGGTATTACGGCTGTCATCCACCCGGGTGGATCTGTCAAAGACCAGGATAGTATTGACTATTGCAATCAAAATGAAATGGCTATGCTGATCACCGGCTATCGCCATTTTAAACATTGATGTAGACTGAAGACACGAGACTGTAGACATGAGACTTAGGGTATGGGCGTAGTATACGTTTATAGACTTGTTCAGGATCATAAATCACGTTCATAAGAAATAACATTGTAAGTCGTTTTTAACCACAGTCGGAATTACTCTTTTTAACTTAGCTAGTCCCTACTACTTAAAAACAAACTATTGAATACCTACATTAAATTTTACAATCATCCTACACCCTTTCCACTTCTAACTTCTAACTGCTATCTTCTATCTTCTAACTACTCACTTAAATGTATTTAACCATTGATGCCGGAAACACCAGAACAAAAGCTGTAGTATATGATACAGCTGGTCAGGCATTGGAGTCCATTATAGCGGATGAAAATAATATTGGCCCAGTGCTGGACTTAATCACTCGTCATGTGATAGAGCATGTGATCATCTCTTCGACGGGCAAAAGGGACTGGAGTATTGGAGCGCTTGGCATCAAAGGCAAAAACATCGAATTGAGCCATGAGACTCTGTTACCGATTCAACTTATTTATACGACACCGGCTACTTTAGGCCAGGATCGAATAGCTGCTGCCTGTGGTGCAAAGGCGCAATACCCGGGAAAAAATTGCCTGGTGATCAGTGCAGGGACATGTATGACCACAGATATTCTATTAGGTACAGGTTTATACCTGGGTGGTAATATTGCCCCTGGCCTGAGAATGCGGTTCCAGGCAATGCATGAATACACTGCCAGGCTACCACTGGTAGATCCCCACTGGCCAGGCAATGTATTTGGAGATTCTACTGAGCATGCCTTACAGAACGGTGCGGGCCTTGGGATGGTCATGGAAATAGAGGGAATTTTTCAGCGTGCCAAAGATGCTTTTGGAGAGGTTTTAATCGTTATGAACGGAGGAGATGCCGACTTCTTGGCTGAACGCTTGGAAAGTCGGATATTTGTCGCACCCGAATTGGTCACACAAGGCCTTTTCCAAATCTTAGCTTTTAATGTTTAAAATAATTACTAAGCACCTGTTAATCTGCATTTTAATTGCAAATGTACCAGGTCTTATCCTCGCGCAGCCAAAGGATAATTCACCTTTTTCTCAGTTTGGTTTGGGGGAATTTATTGACAGCGACATGCCTAACAGCCATGCGATGGGCGGTTTAGGATCGATATATCATGATTTTTTTGAGGCCAATCTGGACAACCCGGCTTCGCTGGGCTTTCTCCAGTATACCAGTCTTCAATTAGGCTTCCTTGTCAAACGCTCGAACTATACACGTGTAGATGACAAGCAAACCATCTGGAATGGCAACACGAATCATTTAAGTCTCAACATACCTATTATCAACCCATTAAATGAAGCATTGGAGCGAAGGGAAACAAAATTTTCCTGGGCCACCAGTTTATCCATTAGACCTTTCAGTCAGGTAGGATACAATGTGCGTATCAATGATGAAGTTGACTCCATAGGCACCGTGCAAAGTAATTTCCGGGGCTATGGTGGACTTTACACGATCAATTGGGGCAATGGTTTTAAATATAAAAATCTCTCTGCCGGAGTCAATCTTGGAATACTTCGAGGGACGCAGGTGTATGAAAGTCAAACCTACTTCGCCGATCTTAGCAATGCCTATGATGATGTCTTTCAATCAAATATTTCTTACAAAGGCTTTCAATACAGACTGGGTTTAATGTATGAACATCCCCTCGATCTCCATGCGGCAAGAGGAGAGGATGACAAACCCTCAAAATTATTGTCCGCCGGTATTTTTGTCAGCGGCAAAACAAACTTTGATACCAAATCAGATGTCACTAAACTGGGAATTAATTCCCTCACGAGTGACATAGATACAGCGGTATTTGTGGTCGATGATCCTGGCGCTGGTGTTTTGCCTGGTTCATGGGGTGTAGGTTTGATGTATCGTCATGCCGGCGATTTCAGAGTTGGTGTGGATTATCAGGCAGCTGCATATAACCTATATGAAAATGAGGCCCGGCCTTCAACGATGATGGATAGCTGGAAGCTGGCAGTAGGTGGAGCATGGATTCCGGATGCTAATTCGATTACATCCTACTTCAAAAGAGTTGAATATCGCGCAGGTTTTTACACAAAAAAAGATCCCCGCGTGATAGAAGGGGAACAAGTTAAAGAAGCAGCGTTTACCTTTGGTCTGGCGATGCCTTTTATTGTTCAGCGCAATGTAGCATGGATCCAGATTGGATTCGACGTCGGCAAGCGAACAGGTGGGGATCGATTGACAGACAATTATGTCCGTGGCAATGTCGGCTTTATCTTTAATGACAACGCCTGGTTTATCAAAAGCAAATACGAGTAGTCTTAGGACCAACGAAATTTTAGTATGAAAGTGAGGTGTCTTTTCGAAAGGGAGGGCACCTTTTTTTTAATGAAAAAAGTAAAATGAAGAATGATGGTTTGACTACGCTCACCAACCGAAAGTGATAAATGAAAAACGATTTGCTAAGGGAGTCGAGGAATTAACTTTTATAATTAAGGTAGCGCAGAAATAAATTTCATTATCATTTACAGCCGTTCTCACAACTCACGTCTCACAACTCACCAATCACTTCAAAACTCGTCGTCACCATCGAACCATACTCATCCTGAAGGACCAGTTGATGCTTTCCAGGCTTGGGGTCAATTTCAATCTGGTGAAATTCTTTTGTCTTGCCCAGAAAATGTTTGTCAAGTGTCCAGTAGACGAGTGCTGTATCTGATCGATGGACAGCAGAGAATACCGCCCGTGACTTTTCTCTGTCCCACTCATAGGGCACATATATTTTAGACCCATTCCTTGGATACACTATCGCAAGATCCTGATTGGATTGATGATGAGAAGTACAATCAGGATGTAACGGTGGCATACTCCGGTAAGATGGATTGTATCTTTTGTAATAGGTTTCAGCGAGGGTTGGTACTATAAAATAATTGGTCAGTAATGCACTCGCTGGCATACACGATGGGTTGTATTGGAATTGTTGAAAGTGGTCTGTATAAACCTGCTCATGATATGTGCAATTGACAGGTGTTATGCCATTATTGACAATGTAAGCCGTGTCGGTCATCATGCATGATGAGGTGGCCAACCAACCACTCTCTACACATACAAGCTTTGGTGACAATGCGTCATAAGGTGGTGACCACCAACTCCCGTCATCATCAAGCATACGTAGTGCATCAAACATGATCGGTGCTGCCGCGTGAAGGCCGATAACACCGGGCCTACCCTCGCCATCTGCATTCCCGACCCAGACCCCGATTGTATATTTTGGTGTGACACCTACTGCCCATGCATCGCGATATCCAAAACTCGTCCCTGTCTTCCACGCTATCGGCCTGCTACTAAGAAATGTCTCCCATTGCCCTTCCTGATCCGGTCGACGCAACGTACTCATCGCTTCAAACGTCAGCCATATAGCACCCACATCCCATACAGGAGCTTCCTCTACCAAAATATCCTTTCTCCTATTCTCTGTCTCCTGCTTCCTGGCTCCTGGCTCCTGACGCCTAGCTCCTGATCCCTTGAAAAGAATAGGTGGATGCACATCTGCTTGCGAATAAAGATGATCATACAGATAGGCATGACTCAACACCCTCCCCATACTCGCATACGCTCCACAAATATCCCATAGCTTCACTTCAGCACCACCCAAAACAAGAGGCAATCCATAATGCTCAGGACTAAAATGCAATGTGGTGATACCTGCCTCTATCAGTTTTTCCTTGAAGGGTAACAAGCCATACTGCTGTAACAGTCTGACCGCAGGTACATTGAGGCTCATCGCCAATGCCTGATCAGCAGGAACCATCCCCATATACTCCTGTGTAAAATTTAAAGGCTGGTATCCACGAATATAGGTGGGTATATCCTCAAGAATTCCCTTTGGCGTGATCAATCCTTCTTCAAGGGAAGCGCAATACAAAAATGGTTTCAGGATACTGCCAGAACTACGTTCTGATTGAATGATATCCACATCATTTTGATGACCCTTCTGCGCCTGCCGCACATTGCCGATATATGCTCTCACTTCCCCACTCTCCGTTTCCATGACCAGTAATGAAGCATTGTTGACACCATTGAGACTGAGTATATCTGCATGTCGTTGCACCAGTTCTGTAAGTCGCTGTTGCAAATCAATATCGATCGTACTGTGTAGTGTAATTTGAGCATCAGTATGATGACCCAGCACATGTGGTGCGATATCAGGAAGTGGATGTGGCGCCAAAGGCAGTGGTTCATCTCTGGCCAGCGATGCCTCCGTTGGATCAATGATACCTTCCGCTTCCAGACGGCTTATCAACCTGTTTCTTTTGTCCATCAATGCATCCCTGTTGCGTCCCGGATGAATCAGGCCTGGAGCATTTGGCAATACAGCCAGCGTCGCCGCTTCTCCCCATGAAAGCTGATCAGGTGTCTTATGAAAATATCTCCAACTCGCAGCCCCCAATCCTACTACATTACCTCCGAAGGGTGCATGCGCGGCATATAACTGAAGAATATCTTTTTTGGAATATTTGACTTCAGCACGCCATGCCCAGACCATCTCAACAGCCTTTTGCCACACATTTCTTTCTCCTTTGTCCCGTGCGAGTCTCATCGTCTGCATCGTCAGTGTACTCCCTCCACTGACCACTGACCTTGACTTGATGTTATCCCTCATCGCTCTGCTAAATGCGATAACATCCACACCCCAATGACTGAAAAATCTTTTATCCTCAAACACCACAATCGCCTTTTCAAATGTCTCCGGCACTTCAAGATCCTCTCCCGGAAATCGCCACTGGCCATCCTTCGCCAACCTCGCGCCCATCAATTGCCCTTGCCTGTCCAGCAGCACAGTACTATACGATGCATCAAACAACGGATCCGGCAGACAAAACCACCACCACGCTAATGGCAGTAATGTCAATAAGTAATATTTCTTTTTACCTCTCAATTTTTAATTCTCAATTACCTTCACTACGAGCCTTTCGACAAACTCAGGGACCGCCTATTCAATTCTTAATTCGTGAGTTTCGAGTTCTTAGTTTCTAGTATTAAATTTTCTTTTTTCACTCTTCATTCTTCATTCTTCATATACTGCACTTCGCCCTTAGGCGAAGCAGCAATGACCTCCACCCATCTTCCTGGCAACCTTGCCTGCACCTGATGCGAATACATCGCATCACACATGATATCAGGCAACCAATACCTTCCGGCATAGGTAGCTGTCATCACAAAATGGTACGTCCACACGCCTCTGTCCATACTGAAAAAAGTATTAACCCGGTCATCACGGATATCCTGATAACGGAAACCACTGTTTTTAAAACGACCTTGAAATTGATCCATGCGTTGATTAGTAATTTCCCATCCGGAAGGAAACATATAGGACAATGCCATCTGATCTAGATGAGACGTAAATGTTCCGGGATTGGTGACACTGATTTGTACCACAAAGTCCTGCCCTTGTTTTAATTTATCCGGACTGATGTCCTTGCCCTGCATATCCATGTATTTCGCTTTGAGACTGAGATTCTTTTTCACCTCAGCCGTAACACCTTTTAGTGGTCTTCCAATCGTAGTCACTCTCACAAACAAAGGATCAGATGATGTATTCTCTATGGTAAGATTCTCACTTGCTACATTTAGCTCGCGGCTGATCAACGCTTTTGTCGTTGAAACCTGTACACCGGTTTTTCCGGATTGAGTGATCGTTGCCTTGATTTGTTTTCCACTAAATTGTTTTGCCATTTTACCCATAGCCAGCAATGCAAAAGAGGTACTCTGCGTACTATACCAGGATTCAGCAGACAGTGATGACGCAATGGTCCGGGCCATCATCATGGCTTCATTCTGTTTACCCATCGTGAGGAAGGTTTCAAGGATGAGTGCCTTGTCCCTCAGATCAGATCCATACGTATAACTCAGCTCCTGATATGGTTTCACTTCCGTGCTCAGTTTCTGAATGATTTCATTTGCTGCATCATTACGATTACCAAGCGCATAAGCTGCAGCCAACATCCACGCTGCGGCCTGATCAAGATTATTGTGGGTGCGCAGTCTGTTCATCATACCCCATGCAGGCTGTCCATCCAGAGCGAGTGTGTACAATCTATACGCCTGATTGAGATCATCCCTATAGTATTGTCCTGGTCTGTATGCCTGTGCATCCTTCTTTTGCGCATTGAGCCATGCATCCATCATAGACCGGTCTACACTATATCCGGCCTTGGAAGCTTCAATCAGAAAATGACCTGCATAACTGTTAGCCCAACTGTCCCTTTGATTTTCTCCAGGCCAATACGTAAATCCACCTGATGGTAGACTAAAAGATTTTAACCGATATATTCCTCCTTGAATATTTTTTCGAATTTCCTGTTCTTGTTCGGGTTTTAGATCAGTCAAAGCCGCCAGATATAATTGTGGAAATACCGATGATAATGTCTGTTCAAGACATCCATAAGGATACTGAATCAGATATTGTAATCTCCGCTGGAGATTGATCGGCGGCATTTGTGATAATTCAACACTGGCTTCATTCGTTCCTGACATACCGGGCAAGACAAGTGTTCCACTCCATTTTTGTCCCGCAGCAATCGTAGCCGATACCACCTCAATCACTGGAGGATTGGGTATACGAACATCCAATTCCAATTGCTGGCTTGTTGTCAATCCATCCGATGTAGCTGTGACATCCACTTTCAATAATCCGGGTCTCTCTGGTATCTTGAGACTGAAGTACACCATTTGATCTCCTTGTCCGGAAAATTTTACTGTTTGTATGCTTCCCCCAGTCACGGTCGCCATGTCATTGGTATTCACTTTGATATCGGCGGTGCGGATATTGTCAGCCATCGCATACACACTGACAGGCAATGTGACTGTTTCACCCGGCGATACTAGACGAGGCAAGGTAGGCTGTATCATCAAATCTGATTTGACCGTACTTGTCTTATCTGCTGATCCCCACCGCTTGCGATCAGAGGCCACGATCATGGTCCGCACAGCACCTACATAATTTGGCATTTGAAGTGTATGTACTTTCTTTTGTCCAGCTTCAAGATAGAATGGGCCAAAGTGCATGACCACTGGCTTGAATCGTTCGGCCTGTGGAGCATCCACCAATGCTGCAGCACCATCTCCCCCAAGACTTAACAAACGATCTATCGTACCACCATATCCACCAAGTACTTGATCAAACATATCCCAGGTCTGCACGGCAAGTGCTTCCTGCTGATGAAAATGCTCCCACGGATTGGGTGATTTAAATCGAGTCAGTCCAAGTATTCCTTCATCAACAACTGCAATCGTATAGGCCATGGGCAGCTTGTCCTTCTCACTGACAGTTACTGTAAAAGATTTATCAGGCTGCAAAACATCAGGCACGACTAGCTCAGGATGTAACATTGTCTTAGGATCAGCCACCATGACAGGCAACACACCATACATCCGCAATGGCATATCATTCGAACTATGCTCATAGGGCTGCACATGGCTGACAAAAGCATAGACATTAGGCATCATCTCCGCTGTGGCATCAATGGTGATCTGGGTCTGATCGCCTGTAGCCGGATACCATTTGGATGAAATGACTTTATTGTTTTTCTCAATGGTCAATAAGAGTTTGCTGCCACTGGCAGAAGGAATATTCAACTGTATCTTTTCTCCAACTTCATACTGTGTCTTATCGGATGTAAATGTCAGGCGGCTTGCGGCGCTATTGTCATCCGTGGGATCACCCCATGCTCCTGCATAATAAAACTGGCCCGTACAATGACCTGATTCCGTATCACATACCCTGATCATATAGGATCCATAGGTTTGAGGTGTGACTTTGTACGTGACCTTGCCATCTCCTCCGGTGATTACCGTATCCGTAGCAATAGCACCCAGATGCAAAGCACTATTATATTGCGTGATATCCTGATCGGTTCTATCCCACCACCATCGCCAGTTTGCATTGTATATGCCCACACTCAGTGTGCGACCTGAAACTCCTTTTCCCGAATTGGTCACCGAAGCAAGACGTATGTCATTTGATTCATTCATCTTCAACTCCTCATACCCCCAACGGTTGGATGGAATCGCCACACCTGCATAATGATCGTACGGATGAAATGTGGTTGTGAAACGGTCAGTGCTGAACTCACCACTGGTTTCAAATACTCTTGTCTTGACCGACATCGTGAGCTGTCCTTCAGGCAGGTAATCTTTGATATCAGGAATGTTGATATTGGCTTTACCGGATGCATCAAGCGCACCATCAAAAATCGTCGTTACTGTCCCGGGTGTTTTTCTCGCAGGATCAGAAAAAGTGAATTCTTTAAATCCTAATGGAGAAAATGTCAACGGGCTGAATTGCGCTTCTACAATAGCTTTCAGATTTGAAGCCGGTGCGCCAAAAAGCCATGATGATTCGAGTTCTATTTTTTGTCCCTGCTTTTTAGCAAAAATAGCTTCAGGAAGTGCGGCATCGATCTTCAACCTGTTTGGTTTGATCGTTTCGATTCTGAGACCCTTTGAAAAAACAGCATCACCTACTTCTACTTTGGCCATCCAGTTTCCAGTAGGGTCAGTACTCGCGGTAGCAAATTCAAGATTATAGATTCCACCTACACTCATAGGGCTGGTGATATCAACTTCTTTCTGTCCCAATGGATTGGTTACTGTCAATCGAACAGGATGCCGGTTATCAATCTTTCCTTCCGGATCCCAAAGCACAAAATTGAGATGAACACTATCACCAGGCCTCCATACATCGCGCTCACCATAGATATATCCTCTTAAGCCCTGTTGATACCCTGTACCCCCTGCATTGAATTCACTGAGCGAAAGAGATAATCCATCCGCCAGTCTAAGGTATCCTCTCTGCTCTCCGGCGCTGGCCACTACAAAAAATGCTTTCCTTGACAGATCAATTTTCACACTACCATCAGAGACCGTCACAGCTTTAGCCAATGACTGCTGTTGAAAATCAAAAATTTCTATTTCAATACCTGAAAGTGGCAGGACAGATCCTAACGAACTTGTATAGACCCAAATCTTTCCGTCTTCACTCTGCTTAGCTGTCAGACCGATATCAGACGCCAGCAGATTGCGGCTGATATATCGCTCAGGATTATAGAATGCAGGATAACATGGATCATCTGTATGGTCCCATGTAAATCCAGGATAACTAAAATCATATTCCCATATAGAAGCTAATTCCCCAAAAGGCGGTTTGTCTTTTTCGATTTCAATTTCTTTAACACAATCCAGATAGGTATCACTTCCTTTAAATCCGATTCGGACCTGATAGATACTTCCCGGGGCAAGCTTGACCAGCGGACCAAGATCAAGAGCATATCTTGTCCAGATATACTTATTATCTCTTTCAGACAATTGTGTCAGATCAATTTCTTTCTGCAGCATAATTCGACCGACAGGTTCCAGGTCCCACTGGTCTTCAAGACTGTTGCGTTGGAGATATTGCAGGATGTTATTTTCAAAAATCCGGATGACCTCCACCTGCACCGAATGAAGGTTGATGGCTTCGAAGGGGAAAATAATTTCAGCATTTCCAGGGGTGATCACTCCTGAACCCGCAAGTTTTACGGCAGGCTTCTCATCATCCAGCGAAATGTTCAGGTCGACCATTGTTCCAAGTTCATGGCCAAGGGATGAAGTAATTTTTTCATGTAACTGCACGGCAAGCTGACCCGTCAAAGCATCTCCCGGATAAATCGATAGAATATGATCTTGTTTACGCAAGGTAAAGCCATCACTACTGCCATTGATGGTTACTAAACCATTGAGGTCTTGTGTTGCGTTAAGTTTCTGTGAAAAATAAATGCCGATTTTTCGCTCGCCATCGTTCCCTGGTTCAAAAGAGAGGACACTGAGTTCATTTCCTTTTGGAATGCGTATTGATCTTGTACCAGATGATTGCGCGCCTATAGCGCTGCCATCCCATTTAAAATCCAGTTGAGCATCTGGACCGATACCAGCAATGACTAATTCATGAAGTGTTCCTTCGGTATTATGTTCCCATTGCACCGGAGACATTTTTCCACTGGATTTGATGACCAATAACTTTTCTATTTTTTGCGAATCAATAGCCATTGAGGTTGACAATCGCCCGCGCAACAGATAATTGGGGGTATCTCCGTCAAACTCGGGTACGAGGGGCTCAAACACCAACGACATACGGACAGGTCTTACCGTAAAATCAAAGACAACTCGTTTCATATTTGGATCTACATCCTTGATGACTTTTTCCAGATTTACCTGCACCTGGTAATCGGTTGCTGGCTGCCAGCCGTTTTCGGGTTGAAATGCCAGCGTGAAATCATCTTCCCACCAACTCACCCCAACAATTTCAGGGCTGAAAGAAAAAACAGATTTGGTCTGCGTTGTATCTACTGCCACGGCAAAGCGAATCCGAACCGGATCTCCCGGATCAATAACTGACGGAACCCTGGCAGCAATATACCGTCCGATTTCTTCGGAGGTAAAGTTGTTTTGGTCAAAACCTTTTTTACAGGCTGCTATAAGGGAAAAAACAGCCAGAAAGGTCAAAAAGCGGTAAGGAAATCTCATTTTCAATGAAGTTTGGTTGGTTTGTAACTATAAATCTACTGCTGCTTTGGGAAGCAGCCTCAAATCTTTTTAGAATTGAACCTCCATATAACTATCAGAGGTTTTAGGAAATTGCAATTGACTTAAAAGCCTAACCCGGGCAATGCTTATCTTTGCCACTATGGCGGACTTTAATCTGATTATGCCCAAGATGGGCGAAAGTATCACGGAGGCTACAATCCTTCGATGGCTCAAAAAACCAGGCGATATGATCACCCTGGATGAAACCCTACTTGAAATAGCTACTGATAAAGTAGACAGTGAGATCCCCTCTCCCGTAGCAGGCAGATTAGAAAAAATCCTTTTTGAAGAAAATGCTGTAGTACCCGTTGGTCAGACAATAGCTGTGATTGCTACTGAAGCAAAGGTTTCATCCTCAGCAGGTAACGGAAAGTCTGAAGCACCGGCAAAGGAAAAACCTGTGGTGACTGCTGCTCTGGTGACCCCAAAAGCGATAGAAACTTCAGTGACACCAATTGCCCCGAAAACGTCTTCAGTTCCATATGTCCCCGTTGCTGTAACCACCCAGGTTCCGGTGACGATAACAAATGCAGGCGGACGTTTTTATTCCCCTCTCGTAAGGAGTATTGCTTCCTCTGAAGGTATCGCCCAGTCCGAACTCGATCAAATCTCCGGCTCAGGGCAGGATGGCAGAGTGACTAAAAGTGATATTCTCCAATACCTTGACAATAGATCCAAACCACAGATACAAATATCTACGACGACAGCCCAAAAAACAGATGTTGCTGCGTCATCAAAAGTATCTTCTACAAGCGCTGATGGTGGAATAGAAATCATTGAAATGGATCGTATGCGCAAGATGATTGCCGAGCATATGGTGCGTTCGAAACATACCTCTCCTCACGTAACTTCCTTTGTGGAGGCAGATGTGACAGATATGGTCCTCTGGCGCGAAAAGGTAAAAGAAGATTTTCAAAAGAAATACGGAGAGAAAATCACCTTCACGCCCATCTTCATCGAAGCCATCGTAAAGGCAATTCGTGATTATCCTATGATCAATGTATCCGTCGAAGGGGATAATATACTCCTCAAGAAGAATATTAATATCGGTATGGCTGCGGCTTTGCCTAGCGGCAACCTGATTGTACCGGTGATCCACAATGCCGATGGTTATAACCTGATGGGCCTAAGCAAAAAAGTGAATGATCTTGCTTCAAGGGCTCGCGCCAATAAATTGAAACCTGAAGAAATACAGGATGGGACTTTTACCTTAACCAATGTAGGGACGTTTGGCAATGTCATGGGTACCCCAATTATTTTTCAACCCCAGGCTGCTATTTTGGCTGCAGGTGCCATCCGGAAAAAACCCGGTGTAGTCGAGACGCCTTATGGTGACCTCATTGCAATACGGCATTATATGTTTTTATCATTATCCTATGATCACCGCGTTGTAGATGGTTCTTTAGGTGGTTCCTTCCTGCGTAAGGTAGCTGACTATCTTGAAGCATTTGATCCACAAAGAGAAATTTAACTCCATCCACTTGCCTTTTCACACCACCATAAATCGTTACCTACCCACCGTTTTGGCAACGATGTTATGCCTTCTCCTGACTCTACCGCAGACTGCATTTGGTCAATCTACTTCCTCTCTTAAAAATCAGGGAGACCAATACTACGAACTTGGCCAGTTTAGATCAGCATTGTTTGCCTATCGTCAGGGAGGATTGGAAAATTCAAAAAATAAAAAAATGAGGGAGAAAATAGGTGTCTGCCTCTATGAAATAAATGATGTTGATGGTGCTTCCAAAATTTTCCAATCCTTAATCAGCGAAGGGAAAACAGAAAAAATGATTTTCATCTATGCAGCGAAATGTTATCAAGCAAAAGGAATGTTTCTGGAAGCTTCGGCGCATTATAAAAAGTTTCTGCAAAAAAGTCAGCCAGCTGATTCACGAAGGCCATGGGTCAAAGATGAAATCATCCGCTGCGCCAATGGGTCTCGGCTCAAATATGCCGAAGAAATAGCCTACGTCGAAAATGCCGGCACTGCGATTAATACACAGTTTGACGAATTTGGCGTCAGGACCAGTCCCACGACTATTGATAAAATTTATTTCAATTCTGACCGGGAAGACATTGCACGTGCCAAACGACCTAACGGTAATGTAGATATATATGGTACCTCGTTGATCAACGGAAGATGGTCAACACCTGAACCACTTCCTGTGCATATCAATTCGATTGGTTATGATGAAGTCGCTGGATTCAGTACCAATGGACAAATATTATACTACCTCACTGCCTCCGGTAAAAATTTTATCATCAGGACTGACACCTTTTCAGCCGAACCAGAAAACATTTACAACGGTTCATTTTCCGGACCATTTCTTACCAGCCATGGAGGCTCAGACCTGATTTTTTTTAATGACACCATCTGCCTTTTTTCCTCAGACAGGCCTGGAGGATATGGTGGTTACGATCTGTACATTTCTTTATACAATCAAGGGTCTTGGACAAAAGCTGCAAACCTTGGACCAACCATCAATACTTATTATAACGAACGTTATCCTTTTTTGACAAGGGATGGACTGACTTTGTTTTATTCCTCCAATAATCTACAAAGCATGGGTGGCTATGATATTTTCATTTCCACTTTTGATATGAAAGCAAATGCCTGGGCATCACCTTTTAATCCAGGGATACCTGTTAACTCTGCTCTCGATGACACACACATGGTCCTCTCGCCGGAAGGGATGACTGCATATCTCAGTTCGGAAAGGAAAGACGGACATGGGGAGTATGACATCTATAGAGTATTCTTTAAACAACCTTTTAATGCGCATCAGCAAATCTCCGCTGTACCTACTTTTTATCAAATGCAATTATTGGCCGGAAATAATAGTGTCATCCCGGCAGCTCCACCCGAAGCGCGTATTGAAATCAAAGAATTTTATATCTCCCATCTTTTCCTCGATGAACATGGAGACCTACTTACACCTCAGAATAATAAAAAACTTGATCTGTTGGTCAATCTTCTTTTGATCTATCCCAAGATAAATGCAGAGTTGAGTTGCTTTGAATTACCCACAGGTCAAAGGACATACAATTTGTATTTCTCCATCAAAAAAGCTGAAAAGGCTGCTGAATATCTTGTGGGAAAAGGTATAGATCGAAAACGACTTCTGCTAAAGGGCTATGGCACATCTTTTCCCCTGGTGACAAAACCCGTCGGAAGCGCACCGAGCCCTATCTACCAAAAACTAAATCAACGTCTTGAAATCACCCTGCATCATTTTGAAAATGAACCGGTGCTTATAGATATCGAAAAAATAAAAGTTCCTGACAATCTGCTGGATCCGAAAGGTGTAAAGTTTTCGAGTTTGCGTCATCAACTCTATTATAGCGTTCAGATCGCATCCATCACACAGATTTTACAAAACCAATCGATTGAATCTGCTGAAGAACTTTTTATAGAAGTGGATAACACACAAGGAAACTATCTCTACATGGCTGGCATGCTGCCTACCTTTAAGGAAGCAGAAAAAATGATGACTAGCCTGATGGATTTGGGCTTTCCGGATGCCAAAATTGTTCCCTATGTAGATGGAATCAGAATTCCTTCAGCATCTATTGCAGAATTTGCAAAACAATATCCAGATCTCCTCTTCTACTTGTCAGGTAAACGTAAATAATCCCTAACCATTTACTGATTTACGGTTAGCTCACCCCCGCCCCCTTACTGAAGTATGGTCATTGCACACAGTTTCTTCCTGGAGAGAGGGGAGATGTGATTTATCGGCCCGATGGGCTAATGCACGACGAAGGTTTCTCTCATTTCACTAAATCACAGATGACCGCAAAACAATAAACCCCTAACCCTTAAACTTATAAACATAAAAACTCATTAACCCATATCCTTTTAACCTCCTAAACTTCTAACCTCCTCCCCAACCTCAATAAAATCCCTCTAACTTCAGATATTCCGCAATTTCTTCCCCTGGTTTTACCAGGTATGTTTGGAAGCCCAATTTTTGGGCCACATCAAGATTCTCCTGCATATCATCCATGTACAAAGTCAACGCAGGTGTCATAAAAGCATCTTCGATTATAAATTTGAATATGGAAGCATTGGGTTTACGGTCTCCTACCTCATGAGAATAATAGGCATGATCAAAATAGCGGTTATCAAAGTGTGCAGCATGATGTGCCTTTTTTACATATCGATTGATCCATTCCAGATGCATTGCATTTGTATTGCTCAGTATATATACACTATAATTCGTTTTAAGCCTGGTGAGCATCTCAAGTCTATGTGGAGGAACACCTGTCAGCATGCTGTTCCATGCTTCGATAATATCAATAGCCTGAACGCGATGATCACATTGGCTTAATAAGGTATTGATAAAGATATCAGTCGAAATTTTACCACTTTCATAATCAAGGAATGCTTTGTCGGTTATTTCTCCTTTCACATCACTGCGAAACAATCTACCCAAACGATCATGAGCATCATCCACATCAATATCTACTATGACATTGCCCAGATCAAATAATAAGTTTCTTATTCTATTTTTCAACGAAACACAATTTAGGTATATGCGATATCCTCCACATTAGCTCTCCATCAATCCCTTGATCATGATAAACAAACCCGTCCCGGCAATCAACACACCAGCAATGATCTGGATCCAATATACGTGGCTCTCCTTCAGCCATGAGGTTAGTTTCGGGGCCAGCCATGCTTTTGTGAAATCACCCATTGCCAGTGCGAGCATCACGCCGATATAATACCAGATCTGTGCACCGGATTGTAACTGTACAAAAACCGCTGCACCCAGCCAGAAAAAAAGTGTAAAAGGGCTCAGGGAATTGACAAGGAATCCACCGCCAAAAGCGCGAACATAACTTGATGATATGACCGCATCACCAGTATTAAAAGTTTTCTGACGCCCCTTTAACATGAGCGCACCCATGATCAGCAATCCAAAACCGCCTACCAGGAATAACATTAATTTTATGCCTGGCCTTTGCGACCAGTCTGTTATCGCTGCAGTCATCCAATAGGTCAGACTAATAAATATAAAGTCACTGACCCATGTGCCTGCTGCTGCCCAAACACCAGCAACCCGATTGACCTGCAGTCCATACCTTAGAATGATCATCGTCACCGGTCCAAGCATAATGGTTAGCATCACGCCAGTGGCAAACCCTTCACCAAATAAAATCGCGGATAAAAGATTTGACATCAGTTTTTATTCTTGTACTGGAGTATCGGTCCCTTAGAGGAGGAGTTGACCTAAAATAATCATCCAATGATCTAAAGGATACTTCAAAGCATGTAGACTATCCGGCAAAGATAAGAATCCAATATCAGCAGATCATAGTAAGCTTCTAAAACAGAGCCAAGACAAGTATATCGAATATAATCTGATTAAGGTCTTGGCTTACTGATGGCAGGACATTGAAGGAAACCAATGTAATACACCAATCCAATCCTAAGGGAATAATAACCATCGTTATTGCTACTCACCCCTCGCTGACGACCCGGTTCACCGATAGGCTCAATGCCCAGTTCGCCCGATCTGTCAGACAATTGAACAGCGATGTCTCCTCTCTCTGCAGCTAGTTGAGCCAAGACCGTATATTCGGTACTGACATCATCAAGGTAATCAGTCCCTGGTTGTCTGACGGACAATTCGACGTTCAGACTCCATTCATAACTAAGGTCAAGCTTTATACCCATCCCATAAGTAATGCCTGCAGCTATTCGTGCATATTCGTCACCAACACGCTGACCCTCTGTTCCTAAATCCCGCAGTCCATACCATGTGTCACCCAGCTGCGCCTTTGGATTATGATACGTGAAAGCGAGACCACCAAATACATACGGTGTAAAATACTGATCACGACTGCCATGAACCAAGGGGAAAAAGTTGAATTCAAAGTCCAATGAAGCATCCAAAAAATCTGAGCGGAAACTCAGGTTTCGCGCCTGTTGAAAATTATTTTCAGACAAATCATCGCGTCCATATAAACGGCCAGCAGCCACATCCATCCGAATGGAAGTACGGGTATTGAAATTATATCTACCTAACGCACATAGCGACAGACCGGGCGTCTTTAATGAAAAATTAGGGTTGATATCCCCCATGTAATTGCTGATGCCAATCATGCCGCCCAACTCGTAACCTTTCTGACTATATCCTGAAAAGCTTAGCGCAATGAATAAAACTAATAAACTGTATCCCTTCATATCTAATAATGGCCGGCAAAGATAGTCTGTAACGTAATCCGGCAGGTATATCGTATACCGTTACCGTACTTTATTGATGGCTCAAAATAAGCATTTTATAATATAATTTACAGAAAATAAGCATTTTAGATATTTATTATAAATATCATATAAGTTTGATTTATCCTCCCAAAAATGATTTTTAAAGCTGAAAATCTGACTTTTGAGACGGGAGATGGTAGACCGGAATCAAGAGATATGAGCGACAAGGATGAATCAGCACCGACAGAAGTTGTGCCCCTACAGGGCACGAAGGGCTCTTCCTTTTCCTTTGATACCGACATTTAGCCCCTACGGGGCATTTTTATTCTTACTAAGAAGTAAAGGACAAGTCGAGACAAGCCTGGACTTGTTTGTCTTCGCGGATCAGCACCGACAGAAGTTGTGCCCCTACAGGGCACGAAGGGCTCTTCCTTTTCCTTTGATACCGACATTTAGCCCCTACGGGGCATTTTTGCTTTTGTAACCCTCAATGCACAACTCACAACTCACAATCCCGCCGCCTTCGAAATCTCCAGCATCCTGTCAATACTTGCCCTACCGTCCCTGATGACATGATCCGGTAATATAATTTCAGGTTGTTCATATTTCATAGCCACATACAACTTCTGCATAGTGTTACGCTTCATATGCGGACACTCATTACATGCACAGGTATTATTAGGCGGAGCCGGAATAAATAATTTATCCGGGCTGGCCAGCTGCATCTGGTGGATGATCCCTGGTTCTGTCGCGACGATAAATTGTTTCGCCGGATTGTTCTTAGTAAACTTCAACAATCCACTCGTTGATCCAATGAAGTCGGCTATATTCAAAAGGTGCGCTTCACATTCCGGATGGGCGATCAATTTAGCTTGCGGGTACTGCACCATCAGACGGGAAATTTTTTCATGCGAAAAAATCTCATGCACCATGCATGTGCCATTCCATAAGATCAATTTTCGTCCGGTCTTTTTCTCCAGGTAAGCACCGAGATTTCTGTCAGGCGCAAAGATGATTTCCTGATCTTTTGGAATACTGTTGATGACATGCACTGCATTCGTTGAGGTACAACATATGTCCGTAAGTGTCTTCAATTCCGCTGTGCAGTTGATGTAAGAAACCACCACAGCATTTGGATGCATTTCTTTAAACTTCCTAAATAAAGGTGCCGGACACGAATCCGCGAGCGAACAACCGGCCTTCAAATCCGGCAATACAACCTTTTTATGCGGAGACAAAATCTTAGCAGTTTCCGCCATGAAGTGCACGCCCGCAAACACAATGATATCAGCCTCTGTAGCCGCCGCCTGTTGCGACAACCCCAGGCTATCCCCGATATAATCCGCCACATCCTGGATCTCTGACTCCTGGTAATAATGCGCCAGAATAACCGCATTTTTCTCTTTCTTCATCCGCTTGATCTCCGCCACGAGATCCAGTGATGGATCTATGTCCACATCCAGATATCCCTTCTTTTCAAGGTCCTCAAGTAACGGCGCTTCAGCTATTGTATTCATGATGTCAGTATTAGTTCGTTGTATAACACTTCAAAATAGGTTATGGTTTGTGATTCCATTCGGCCCCTGAGCTTGCCGAACTTTTCGGCCCCTGAGCTTGCCGAAGGGAAGTGAGTCATCTTTTTTTTCGCCGCCTTTTCGCTCGCGAAAAGGGCAGCGAAAAGGAGATTGGTTTCAATGCTTTCCCTTCGACAAGCTCAGGGACCGGAGTATGAAATTATCAATAGTCAACTATCAATTATCGATTCCATTCCTTTGTCTACCGAATTAAAAACACCGCCGGCACCTTATGTATATCCGGCCACCCGCTCCGCCGCCACGCATTGATCTGTCTGGTGATCACAAACCCATCTTTGCTTCCTATTCCCGCTGCAATACAAAACATCCTCTTAGGTTCCAGGTACTTTTCTACGGCCTCCATGATCTGTCTGTTACGGTAAGGTGCTTCGATCCAGATCTGTGTCGCATCATCCCGGTCAGCCCTTCGTTCTATATTCTGGATCTCATTGGCCAGGTCCTCCTTTTTGGCACTCAGGTAGCCATGAAACATAAAACGCTGGCCTTCCAACCCCGATGCCATCAAAGCCATCATGATACTGGAGGGTCCTGAAATAGGTACTACCCTGATCCCTAATCTGTGGGCTATAGCCACATATCTGCTCCCCGGATCCGCTATGGCCGGTAGTCCAGCCTCAGATAGCAGCCCCATATCCTTCCCTTCCAGGAGCGGCTGCATCTGTGATTCCATCAATTTCATGTTGGTCACATCCTCAGGCATTTCTTCGATCAGCAAGCTTTCGATCGGCCGACCAGGTTTGGTCGAGGAGATGTATCTCCTTGACGTTCTAGCCCTTTCGACAATAAAATGGTCGAGAGCATGTAGGATGCGTATTGCCTCCGCTGGTATACTTTCCAGCCCGTGTTCGTCAATCGGAGTGGGTAATAGATAGAGTTTGCCTTTGAATCTGACCATAATGATATCTTTGCCGTCCTAAAAGTAACGGGTGGAACTGACATATACGATCCGGATTGAGGCTTTCGAAGGTCCCTTTGACCTTCTCCTGTTCTTCATTGAACGGGATGAGCTTGATATATATGATATCCCCATTGCAAAGATTGCTGACGATTTCCTTGGATACGTTCATACCATGGAGAATCTCAACATCGATATGGCTTCCGAATTTATCCTGGTAGCCGCCACCCTCATGCGCATCAAAGCCAAGATGCTGATCCCCCGTAAGGAAGTGGATGAGCAAGGCAATGAAATCGATCCGCGCGAAGAACTGATCCAGCGCCTCATCGAGTATAAATCTTATAAGGAAGTCACTGAAGAACTTCGTCGCAAAGAAGAATCCCGTTCGATGTCTTTCCCAAGAGGAAATGTGCAGGTCGAACTGGCCTCCCTTGCTGAAGAAGCCCTCGCTGATGCTGAACTTGAAAGCTTGACACTCTACAAATTATTACAGGCCTTCAAGCGTGTCATGGGAAGGTTTGAAGATGCCAAGCGGAATCCTGTTCATACGATAGTTCAATACACACATACCATCCAAGAAGAGCAGGAACTGATCATCAGTAAACTGGTGTTCAAACCAAGGATTGATTTTATCGATGTGTTTTCTGCCTGTCAAAGCCGTATCCATGCAATTGTCACCTTCCTGGCCCTCCTTGAAATGATCAACAATCAGGTCGTTCGTATCCTTTCCGGGGAAGGAACCAATAACTTCTGGATTGAGCCACACCTGATGGAAAGTACAGTATCTTCTGAAGAAGAATAGGGTGGTTCCTTCTCCGGTATTCTGGAGCCTCACATCCATAGTTTCTTGTTTTTACCAGATTAAGGCAGGGGAAAAAAATTCATTGAGGTTAGATAAATGAATGGCCATGCTTTGTCAATGTCAAGTATTTGTCAAATTTATAGTTTCTAAATAAAAGATTTCTTTTTTTCGATATTTATCTCTATTATTGTTATCTGTTCGACCCAAATAAGAACTTTAAAGGTGTCATTTATTTTTTCACTTATAAAACTTTTTAAGTCATGAAACCATTTACCCCGGGACCACAATCCCCAGCAAGTTCGACTCACCGACTCACCGACTTTGCTTTATCGGTCTGTCAAACAAAGCAATTGGTAAAATATTCCTTTTGCTATTCGTTTTCACTGCAACAAATAT
>JBBRDL010000043.1:0-26396 GCA_038203965.1 Chitinophagales bacterium
CCTCCATTGTCATCAAAGTCACTGTCTACACCAACTGCACCATCACATAAGGTAGGTGAACTGATAGCCGCGCCGATAAAAATATAAGCTCCTTTATCCAAAAGACCGGTTGGAAGATATTTCCATCCAGCATTTGCATTAGAGTCAGCGGTAGCGCAAGTACCTTCAGTGGTCCAGCCATTAGCTTCAAGACCACCAGCGAAAGTTTCCCACCATAATGATGGCGCTGCAGTGGTATTGGCAAAAACCCCAATACGGAAAGTTCCTTCGGTGGTAGCATCTGCACCACCAGACCAGATACGAACCAGGTATTCCTTGTTCGCTTCAATACACGCACTTGTCAGTTCCGTTTTATTGAGATCCGGATCATCGTCAACATAACATGCTAATAATGCTGCATTTAAATCGCAGCTGCCATACACCGCCATACCAACGTGTGGCAAGTCTGTAGGATTGACCGTATTGTTGAAATAGGCTTTAATGATTAAGCCATCAGCAGGAAGAACTGCAGGCGTTGTAAACTTATACCAGACATCATCTGTATAAAAAGTTTGTGAACACACTGTAGCCGGTGTAGTGGAAGCTACAGCACCTCGGGTATCACCATCGACTAAGACGGCATTGGCCTCGCTGTCTGCTACTACCATTTCAAAAGCATTGACGCAATCATCATTGGCAGGTTGTGCCCATGCTGTTGCGCTCCATAAGACAAGCCCAAAAAACAGACTTGAAATTCGTAAAGTTACTTTCATCATTTTCAGAATTTAGTTTTATTAAATAGCATTTATTCTATACGGGTGACAGTTGATTATCTCTTTAGAGGGGAATTTAGTGTAAAATTATAAAAATTTGACATTTACCTAACATCTGAATGGATTTATGTAGTCTTCTTGACAAATATGATCAAATCCATGCTTGTATCGCTTCGACATCCACAGAAACAACCCCTGAATGTGAACAAACATAGGCACCTGAAAGATTTGCCAGTGATCCAATGGAGTTGAGATTCAATCCGCAGATCATACCCAGCGCCAGGGCGCAGATTACAGCATCTCCAGCTCCGCATACATCTACCACATCAATTGAACGGCTGGGAGGCACAAGAATACGACCTTCCTCACTTTGCAGGTAAACACCCTGACTTCCCAAAGTAATAGCTATTGTGTTGATATTCATACTGTTTCGCCACGTTGTACATAAATCAAGTAAGGCATCTGCTTTCAACTGGAGATGAGCCGCATGCTCTGCTTCACGCAGGTTTGGTTTAAATAAATCAACTCCTCTATAATGGAAGAAATTTTTTTCCTTCGGATCCACCGCAACGAAAACGCCCAGTTCGTGGGCCTTCTCTATGATGGCAGAAATAATTTTTTCAGTCAGCAATCCCTTGTTATAGTCCTCCAATATGATAAGATCTGGCTTTTCGGCTGATATATGCTCCAAAATGTGCTTAATGACAAGTTCTTCTTCCATGCCAGTCAGGTATTCTACTGACTCTTCATCAATACGCAATAAATGATGAGAAGCGGCGACAACCCTTGTTTTAATCGTTGTCGGTCTTGAGGCACTTCTGAATAGGTGATGTTTAATATGGTATTTTTCGAGTAGGTTGGCCAGATGATCTGCATTCAAATCATTTCCTGTCAACCCAATTAGACTTGTAGCACATCCCCAGGCTGCCAGATTCAACGCCACATTAGCTGATCCTCCGGCTTTTAGCTCTGTAAATTGATGAGAAAGGACCGGTACAGGTGCTTCAGGGGATATACGGTCTACTGTTCCGTAAATATATCGGTCAAGCATAGCATCTCCTACCACTAATGCCTTTATTTGCTTTGCTTTATCCCTGACCAGGCTTAGTTCTTTAGTCGTTATCATCCTTTGCGCTGTAAGGTATTGAATCCATAATGTATTGTGCCACTTTCAAACTGGCACCCTGGTTTTTAATCATATACTCAAATCCTGCTTTCCCCGCTATTTCAGCCGAACCGGATTGCATGAGATTTTCCAGGACCGCATATAATTCTTGAATACCCAGGACTGGGAATGCGGCTTTCAGAAAGACCATATCAATTGCTTCAGGAAACTTCTTATAGGCAGGACCAAAGATGACAGGTTTTTGATGGGCCATCGGCTCGAGTATGTTATGGATACCTGAACCAAAGCCGCCACCGATATAGGCTATTTTGCCCAGCGGATAGATTACGGATAACAATCCGACGCTGTCCACAATGACCACTTTGGGCTTGCTTTGAGCCTCTTTTAGTTCAGATAATTTCATCACCGGGAAAGGAAATGTCTTTACGAGGCGACTTATGTTGTCTGCTGAGACATCATGAGGGGCAATGATGATCCGAAAATTGAATTTTTTTAAAGCCGAAAGAATTAATTTTTCATCCGGAGGCCAGGTGCTCCCGGCGACTATATCATAAGGTCCGGTTTGTGCCAGAATAGGAGGGAGTCTGACCTTTGCTTCTGCGGGTAGTTCAAGACATCTGTCAATGCGTGTATCACCGGCAGCACTCAGGTTGATCCATCCCTTCTGGTTGAAGTACCCGAGATGATGATCATTTTGTAAAAAAATCTTTGAAAATTTTCGAAGCAGAGACTTTGTTGGGGCCAGGTTGCGAGAATTGAACCAGGTGCCTGGGGTCCAATGAGCTGATATCAGGATTGTCGGAATCCGGTTTTTCTGGAGCGCCCTGAGGTATCCGGGCCACAAATCATATTTAACAAAAACAGCCATATCTGGTCGGATACTATTTACCCATTTTGAGGCATTTCCAGGCAGGTCTGCAGGAAGATATTGGACGGTAGCTTGAGGATATTGTTGTCTGACCATAAAGCCACTGGGTGAAAAAAAAGTCAGGATAATTTCAAAATTGGGGTTAACTGACTTGAGCTTTTCGATGACAGGCCTGGCTTGCTCAAATTCACCCAGGCTTGAGACGTGAAACCAAATCCTAAGTCCTTTTTTTTGAGGCATTTGGGTGATTTGCTTTGACCAGTTTTTACGACCATTGATCCAAGCTTTCGATTTCGGGTTCCATAGGGAAGAAATGCCGATACCAGCCACCATCAGATAAATCAGGGTGTAATAAAGTAGCCAGATCATTCCGGTCAATAATAAATGTTATCCGGTTTCTTTGCCCGGCTGATAGAGACAATATAAGCCACACTAAATCCTGCAAGAATTTCTGTTCGCTTCTGATCCAGATATTGTCCCGTGGGAAAATCCAGATCCCTTCTTGAAGCCGTTCGAGCACCATACAGGTCACCCATGATGTGAAAATGAAAGTTATTGGTTGGACTTTGGTATTGATATCCAAGACCAAAGTGCATGGCAGGCCCGTTAGTAAGCCTGTCATAACCTTCAAGATATTTTTTTTCTAAAGCCACCACGTTTTTAGAATTGTCCTGCACCCGGATTTTATGCTGGAGGAGACCGGCTCCTAGTTGTGTCCTGATACCTGTTAATTTGGATTTGTGTTTAGTGGTTGAAAAGATCTTGCCGGCATTCAATCCTATATAATAGCCTCTTTCTTTGAGATTGATATCTCCGGGGCGACCATCAATCCCTATGACAGTGCCATCATAGGTGCGTAATTGAGCTAAAACATCTTCTTTTACAGCATTGCCAAACAAATAGATACCCTCCAGGCCAAAAAAAACTTTATTCTTCAGACTGACTGACTGAATGCTAAGTCCAATATCATTATTAGCACCAAACCTTTCTCTGAGATCACCCGCGGGAAGATGATATCCATATTTGAATTCCAACAGGTTGACTCGGTTTACCGCCTGGCTATAACTTTCTGTACACCAGAAAAGCAGCAGTATCAAGGGGAGTCGGCCCCAAAACCTTAATTCTAGTATCTTTATGCCTCTCATAAATCTTAAAATCGCAATTAAAGGTATTGAAAAGGGTATTAATTACCGGCGCAGCCGGATTTATCGGGTCTCACTTGTGCGATCGATTCCTAAAGGAGGGCTTTTATGTGCTTGGAATGGACAATTTGCTGACCGGTTCCATGGACAATATTTCGCACCTTTTTCCGAATAGTAATTTTGAGTTTTACCATCACGATATCACCAAGTATGTCCATATCCCTGGAGATTTAGAGTATATCCTGCATTTTGCCTCTCCTGCGAGTCCGATAGATTATCTCAAAATGCCCATTCAGACACTGAAGGTAGGCTCTCTGGGCACACATCACTTGCTTGGTTTGGCAAAAGCTAAAAAAGCTCGAATTCTAATTGCCTCCACATCAGAGGTATATGGTGATCCACTAATTCACCCGCAAAAGGAAGATTATTGGGGCAATGTCAATCCAATAGGTCCCCGAGGTGTTTATGATGAGGCCAAACGTTTTATGGAAGCGATTACGATGGCTTATCATCGGTTTCATGGTGTGGAAGTCAGGATCGTCAGGATATTTAACACCTTCGGTCCCAGGATGCGAATCGAGGATGGAAGGGCGCTACCGGCCTTTATGGCACAGGCTTTGAGAGGTGAAGGGTTAACAGTTTACGGAGATGGCAGCCAGACGAGGTCATTTTGTTATGTAGATGATCTGGTGGAAGGGATTTTCAGGTTATTGTTAAGTGATTATTCACTTCCAGTCAACATAGGGAATCCAGATGAGATCACAATCATGCAGTTGGCCAATGAAATCCTTAACTTGGTTGGTAATGACAAGGCATTTATTGATTATCGTCCCTTACCGGAGGATGATCCAAAGGTTCGTCAACCCGATATAACCCTGGCCGGAAAGTTGCTGGGATGGGAACCGAAAATTAAAAGAGCAGAAGGCCTGGTGCACACACTTAAGTATTTTAGAGAAGCCCTGGAAAAAGATTGAGCCTTAGTAAGGCACTAAATGGAAATCATGTTTCAGAACATATTAAAAGTTAAATCGGCCCTCATTCTATTTTTGGGGTTTTTGATCTATTCCCCTTCAGCCTTCTCACAGATTTCTGAAGCACAGGCCCGGGATTTGCTCTCACAAAGAGGTATTCCTGAAGACACACTGAAGGCCAGACTGATGGCCAAAGGGTATGATCTGGAGAATTTATCTCCAGATCAATTAGAACAATTTCAAAGTGTCATTATTGAGACCGTTAAAGAAATTGAAGCAGAGCAAGCTGGGACATTGCCTGCGGAGCAACCCTTTCCTCCGCCAGTCACTAAAACAGAACCAGTGGCTCCACTCCAAGTACAAAAAAGCCCGAAACCTGTCATTCCTCAGGAACTAACTCCACCAGTAATCTATGGTCAGGAAATATTCAGAAATAATTCGATTTCCATTTATCAGAAAGCCTCTGATCTTGTCGCCTCAGATTCGTATGTGTTGGGTACAGGGGATAAAATCGGTGTCGTTGGTTTTGGAAGATCACAGTTCGAACAAATACTGGAAATAAATCAGGATGGATTTGTCCAGCCCGGCGACAGGTTGCCTAAAATACTAATAGGTGGACTGAGGTTTGGAGATGCAAAAGAAATGTTATATCAACGATATAGTCAATATCATGTGATCAGTAGAAATGAGTTCCAGGTTACACTCAATAAGCCAAGGAACATGACTGTCAATGTATTTGGTGAAGCGGTTACGACAGGCGCATTCACCATTCCTGGGATAAACACAGCATTCAATGTCATCAGCGCAGCCGGTGGGCCAACAGCTATCGGATCAGTGCGAAGGATTAAATTAATAAGGGGCAAGCAATCTATTCCAATTGATGTCTATAAGTTTATGATAGATCCTGCTGTAGCGAATAATTATTTTCTTCAGGACAATGATTATATCCATATTCCTGTTGCGCAGAAAGTGGTGACGATTGAAGGTGCAGTGACCAGACCAATGACATATGAATTATTGGATAACGAAAATCTTTTGGATCTGGTCAAATATGCTGGCGGTGCAAAAGCAGATGCATATCTTTCATTTGTACAGGTGACCAGGTTTATGAACGGGAAAGCAATTATCACCAATGTCAATCTGCAGGAACTAGCGAAAGGAGGTGGTGATTATATTTTATTTAATGGTGACATAATTGAAATAAAGACAATTGGTGACGGTGTGATCAATACAGTGTATATCACCGGTGCTGTTGTTTATCCTGGAAAAATTGAGCGGAAGGAAGGAATGAAAGTGAGTGATATGCTCGATCGGAGTGTGTTGAGACCTGAAGCCAGACTGGATTTTGCGTATCTCTTGCGTTACCAACAAGATAGTACATTCAAATTTGAACGTCTCAATCTGCAGCAAATCTTAGACAATCCTACTTCAGCTTCAAATGTAACGGTATCCGATCAGGATGTACTATATGTGCTAAACTTGAAGACCTTTGTCAATCCGGCTGTCTTTTCTGTAACAGGAGCGGTCAGGGAACCTGATACATTTGCATTCAATCCAGAAGGGAGACTTAAGCTGGAGGAGGCTATCGTTTTAGCAGGGGGATTACAACAGGATGCCGCTGATTTTGGCTACATTTTACGATACAATCCTCGTGAGCCTAAAACAATTGACTACATCCATCTGGATATAAAAAGGGCAATGGACGATCCTTTCGGTTCAGGCAATATTGATATCAAAGCTGGAGACCAGATACTCGTTTATGACAAAGCCGGGAGACGCGACAATGTGACCGTTTCTATCTTCGGCGAGGTAAGAAATCCTGGCGAATTTGCATTCGGGCCGGGTATGCGACTAGCCGACCTGGTAAACCTTGCAGGTGGATTTAAATTTGGCGCCGAAATTGATCGAATTGACATTGCCAGATCTGAATTTGGCGATGGACAGAGTCTCAAAATAGTACAATACACGACAGGACTACCCGCAGGATTTGAAGCAAATTATGATGATGATACAAGCCTTGAATTAAAACCGTATGATCATATTTATGTGCGATCTATTCCTGATTTTGAATTTCAACGGACCATTATATTGGAAGGTGAGGTTAAATATCCAGGGACCTATCCGCTCCTACAAGATAAAGAACGCATTTATGATTTAATTCTTAGAGCTGGAGGACTATCAGGTGAAGCATTTCCAGCAGGCGCTAAAATGTACAGACAAGAAAATGGAACAGGGCTGGTGGTTATTGACCTTGATCAGATTATGAAAGATAAGAATCATCCATCTAATATTGTTCTGAGTGAGGGGGATGTGATTCAGATACCTAGGAGCAAAGACCTGGTTACTATTGGGGGCTACGTAAATCTCGATGAGGCTTATTCACAAGGATATCTAACAGGCGAAAGATCCATTTCGGTAGCCTTTCGTGGTGAGAAGAGCGCAAAGTATTACGTCGATCATTTTGCAGCAGGAGTCAGTACAGATGGAACCATGAAAGAACTCAAAGTGCAGTATGCTGATGGACGTATGCAGAAAACAAAGAAATTTTTCTTTTTTAATAATTATCCCAAGATTAAAAAAGGTTCTTACATAACGGTTGGTCCTAAGAAAATCAAACCCACTGTGACTAAAACAAAAAGAGATACAGATTGGGGTAGTATACTCAGAGACACCATGTATCAGGCGACGGCTGTGCTGACGCTTTTGATCTTAGTAGATGAACTGTCCAAATAAGTTGTTGTTAGCATCACTATGGTTAGGATTAAGGATATAGAGTTAAGGGAATTTCCATTGTTGCTTGCTCCTATGGAGGACGTCAGCGACCCTCCTTTCAGATTTCTTTGTAAGGAGCATGGGTGTGATATGCTTTATACTGAGTTTATCAGCGTAGAAGGTTTGATACGGGATGCAGAAAAGAGTATCCAGAAATTAGATATATACGACTCAGAGCGGCCTATTGGTATTCAGATTTTTGGTGCAGAGCTTGATTCAATGTTACAAGCAACGGATATTGTTGTCGAAGCGAAACCCGAATTGCTGGATATCAATTATGGTTGTCCTGTGAAAAAAGTTGTTTGTAAAGAAGCAGGAGCCGGAATTCTGAGGGATATTCCTAAAATGATTAGGCTGACGGAAGCGGTTGTAAAAAGAAGCACGATTCCTGTTACTGTCAAAACCAGGTTAGGGTGGGATGAACAATCAAAACATATTGTGGAAGTAGCAGAGCGGTTGCAGGACATTGGTATTGCAGCCATTTCCATCCATGCCCGCACGCGTTCACAGATGTATAAAGGTGAAGCTGACTGGACATTAGTAGGAGAAGTTAAAAATAATCCCCGCATGAAGATTCCTGTTTTTGGAAACGGCGACATTGATTCACCGGAGAAAGCAAAGTTGTACAAAGAACGGTATGGGGTGGACGGGATTATGATCGGGCGGGCCAGCATAGGTTATCCATGGATATTCAGGGAGATCAGACATTATCTGGAGACCGGATCAATACTGCCCGGGCCTACTATAGCTGAACGTGTTGAAGCTGCCAGACGTCATCTTGCCCATTCTATAGATTGGAAAGGGGAGAAGTTAGGGGTTCAGGAAATGCGTCGTCACTATACCAATTACTTCAGATCTTTGGAAGGCATTAAACATTTCAGAGCCTTTCTGGTGACTGAAACGAATCCTGCAATCCTTTATGACCTGCTGGAACAAATTGGAAATCACTATGCCCCTGAGACTATAGAGACTTTCTGATGAATGCTAATTTGTCTTCAAGTATAATTCCTCCGAAACACAAATCAGTAATTAAAGCTGTGAAAAGTCTTTCAGTCTGAACCTATGAAAATTGATATCTCTCCTTCTGAGAACGAACTTTTTGAAGTCATACGGGCTGCAGCTGATCAATTGGGTCAGGAGGTCTATGTCGTAGGTGGATTTGTCAGAGATAGGTTATTAGGTATCCCTTGTAAGGACATAGATTTTGTTACAGTTGGCGAAGGTCCTGCGCTTGCTGAAGAAGTTAGTCGGAGGTTAGGCAAAGAAGCATCTGAACTCTCTGTGTTTAAAACTTTTGGCACAGCAATGATCAGGTACCGGGATCTGGAGCTTGAGTTTGTTGGCGCCCGTAAAGAATCCTATACGTCTGACAGCCGGAAACCGAATGTTGAAAAGGGTACGCTGCGTGATGATCAGCTGCGCAGAGATTTTACGATCAATGCTATAGCAGCTAGTCTGCAAGGAGAAGATCGTTTTACAGTCATCGATCCTTTTGATGGTTTATCCGACCTTCACGACAGGCTTATCATCACTCCATTGGATCCGCATCAAACGTTTTCCGATGATCCCTTGAGAATGATGCGGGCCATCCGGTTTGCGAGTCAACTATCGTTTGGCATTGATCCCGCGACCCTTGAGGCCATTACTTCCATGCAAGAGCGCATCTCGATTGTTTCGATGGAAAGAATATCCTACGAACTGAATAAAATCATTCTATCACCTATCCCTTCTAAGGGATTTCTGCTGCTGGATAAAACTGGTTTACTAAAAATTATTTTCCCGGAACTGGACGCCATGAAAGGAGTGGAGCAGCAAGCCGGATACGGGCACAAGGATAATTTCTATCATACGCTCCAGGTATTAGACAATGTTGCCGAGGCCTCTTATAATCTGTGGCTCAGGTGGAGTGCGATCCTTCATGATATAGCTAAGCCTGTAACAAAACGGTTTGAACCGGGACATGGATGGACCTTCCATGGGCATGAAGTGATGGGTGCTGCGATGGTAGCAAGGATCTTCCGGAGATTGAAATTGCCTATGGATGAGAAGATGAAGTATGTCCAACAACTAGTGCGTCTTCATCTGCGCCCGATTCCTTTGGTTCAGGAGGAAATATCAGATTCGGCTATTCGCAGACTGTTATACGACGCAGGGGATGATCTTGATGATTTAATGACCTTGTGCAAGGCAGACATCACTTCCAAAAATCCTGACAGGGTAGCCAGGTACTTAAAGAACTATGACATCGTCATGTCAAGGATGAAGGACGTAGAGGATCGTGATCATCTCCGAAACTGGCAACCACCAATTTCCGGACAGATCATTATGGATACATTCGGGATCAGGCCTTCAAGCCTGGTAGGGGAAATTAAAACCGCTATTCGTGAGGCCATTCTTGATGGAGACCTGGAGAGTGATTATGATCAGGCTTTCGCTTTTATGATCAGAGAAGGTGAGCGACACGGACTCATACCGGTCAAATCCTGATAGAATCACCGTATTTTTATCAAATCATAAGTTCTGGAATCATATTACCATGGCTTAAACGTTTCATTTAAAACAGCTTAATGTTCAGGTTTTGGCTAATAACAGGTTTACTATGTATGCTCTTGGGGGTATTGCAACTCCATGGGCAGGGCCAGAATTTGGTTGTAAAGGCAAATGCTAAAATGCCCTCAGCGTTTTTTATGGAACTCAGCCTCCAGAGTGGAGTGAACATCATCTACAGCGACAATGTCATTGAAAAACTCCCCTTGATCACCCTTCATATGAAAGGCGTCAGTATTGATCAAATACTTGAGGAGGTGTTGGCAGAAAGTCAGGTTGATTTTAAATATATCGATCAGCAAATTGTCTTGTTCCAGAGGGCGCCACCCCCTGTACGTTATACCATCAGTGGGGTTGTCTTGGATTCCATTTCCGGGGAACCAATGATTTCAGCTTATGTATTTGATGACGTATCGGGTCAAGGTACAGTAACGAATAATTATGGTTACTACAGCTTGAATCTGGCAGCCGGATCAGTTCGGTTAATTTCCGGTTATCTGGGCTACGCCACCTTGAATATGAATATTGAATTGGAAAGGAATGCTATTATTCATCTTAGGCTGAGCCAGAGTGGAATGCTTCCGGAGGTCATTGTGAATGCAGGTCGTCATGCGGGGAGAGGAGCAGCCATAGTACCTCCTGCTGAACGCATTACCCTTGCGGATCTGCAGAGCAATATTCATCTAGGGGGTTCAAGTGATTTATACAGGGCAGTTGATTTTATTCCCGGGGTGCATACAGGTACCGACGGAGTCGGTGGAATTCATGTAAGAGGTGGAGGCAATGATCAAAACCTCATATTGATGGATGGTGTTCCAATCTACCATCCTAACCATCTGCTCGGTATTGTTTCTGTTTTCAATTATCAGGCATTGCAACAAGCTTCGATTTACAAAGCAAATTTTCCAAGTCGTTTTAGTGGCAGGCTCTCTTCTGTCATGGATGTCAGATTGAGAGAAGGTAATATGCAGGAATGGGGAATATCGGGCAACATAGCCACTTCCGAAATTGGAATGATGGCTGAAGGCCCTTTGGTAAAAGACAAAATCAGCATTCTGGTCAGCAGCAGGTTTTTTCTTCCCGGACTTTTTATACGGGATATAACCCGCCATTACAAAAAAAGAAATGGGGTAGGCGGATCAGCGGATCTTGATTATTTTGATTTCAATAGCAAGATCAACTGGATTGTAGGCAAACGTGACAGGCTCTACCTCAGTCTCTATCAGGGAAGCGATCGATTCGCTGATCAAACCATTACCGACCGTGATGAGGTAGATCGTGATTCAGGAACCCGGATCGTCACCCATGAGGAGTTTAACAAAGAACTCAACTGGACCAACAGGACAGCCGTATTAAGGTGGAATCACCTCCTGACAGATAAGATATTTTCAAACCTGATTGTTTCACGTAGTTCCTTTGTATTGCAATCCGTAGACCGAAGTGAATTTGAATTTAGTTTTCCAGGTTCCGAGATCAATACCTTTTCAGGCTTTGATGCAAAAGAGTTTAAATCAGGCATTGAGGATATCACGGTAAAACTGGAGCTTGATATCAGACCTTCCGCCGATCATCAACTTTCAGCAGGGGCGTATGGAATCAGCTATCAATTTCAACCCAAATCTATTACAATCAACGAAGAAAGTAAAGTTGGTGATTTCTACCTCGACGAAGGTTTGCTCGATGATGTGTTTTTCTCTTCTTTCAAAGTGAATGCGCTTGAATCTGGTGTTTATTTTGAAGATAAGTGGGATATTCAGCCTAAACTAAAGCTTTCCTCTGGTATCCATTTGTCAGGTTTTTTTGTCCAGGGTATTTATTATATGGATCCTCAATTGCGGCTAAGTTTGGATTATCTGCCAAACCCCAGGCTTGCTTTCAACATAGGCTACAGCCGTATGGCTCAGTATCTTCATAATCTGACCTCGAGTAGTATCGGATTGCCTACAGATCTTTGGGTGCCTACAACTGCAAATGTTTCGCCTGCTCTCTCAGATCAGTATGCGGCGTCTGCTTTATATGTAACAGGAGATTTTTCTACACTCGAATTGTCCGCCTATCTTAAGGACATGAGAAGCCTTATTTCATACCAGGAAGGTGCAAGCTTTTTGCTCAGGGAAGGACTGGTTCCATCCAGTATAGTTGATGCAGCAAACTGGGAGTCTAAGATTACCGAGGGGAGCGGGACAGCCTCGGGCGTTGAGCTGCAGTATGTCTACGATCGACACAACCTGCAATTTAAATGGAACGGCACATGGTCCAGATCCTACAGGCAGTTTGATGAGATCAATAATGGTAATCCCTATCCGGACAGGTATGACAGGCGTTGGTCTTCGACTTTCTCCGGGCAAGTTAAGCTAGGACCCCGCTGGAAAGCGGGTGCCAATTGGCTATATGGCAGCGGAATTGCAATTACGCTTGCGGAAAGTAAATTTTATAATCCCGGTTCTTTTTTCCCTGAGATAGGCATCAATTACAGCGAAAGGAATGGTTTTAGATTGCCTGCATACCACCGTCTTGACCTGAGTGTAAATTACCTCCTTGGAGGGGATAAATCCAATTTCAATCATAGCCTGACAGTGAATCTGTATAATGTATATAATCGCATCAACCCGTTTTTCATAACCGTTGTGCAGGACCCGGTCAGTCAGGTTTTTGAATTCAGGCAATTTTCTCTTTTCCGATTTCTACCTTCCTTTAGCTACAGGTTTTCGTTTCAATAAAGGGTTTTGAAAGAAATAACCTGGAAAATGGAGAATATAAGCACAGAATTGCCTTATCTTTAGAATGTGAAGAGGTTCGGACTATACTATTGTTCTATGCTGATGATGAGTCTTTTACTGCTCCTGCAGGGCTGTGAATCGACGTTGGATATCCCTGTCACCAATTCTCCGAAGCTTACGATCATATCGCACCTTACCTCCATAGGTTGGGAAAGTCCTAAGGTATATGTATATGCATCACAATCCCTATTGGATTCCAGTAGCTTTATAACCCCCGCAAATCTTGATGTTGAAGTCACAGAATTAGAAACAGATTACTCCATCAGACTTCAAATGACTTCAGAGGGAGATGAAACCTTCTTTGGATTTCCCAAAAACTTTTTGAAACAAGGATTTACATATACTATTTCAGCTTTTGCCCCCGGCTTTGAAAGCGTTCGTGCAACTACTGTGATACCTCAGCCTAGTACCATTGCCAACCTCTTAATCAAGGATGTCAAGATAGAACCATCCACTAAGAATGAATTTAAGAGCATAGTGCGGTACAAACTTGCCTTCGAAATTGATCATCTAGAAGCAAATCAATATTATCACCTGGTATTCTACAATCAATATAATGGGTCAGATGTGGCTTTTCTTGTTGACCCCGAGCTTTCTGATGACCAACCATTTTTGCTTCATTATGATTTTGGGATCTTGATCAACAAGGATGACCTGGCAGAAGGGGAGCCATTATCTTTCGATTTTGTGGATTGGGTGGTGGCTGAGCAGGACCTCAAAAGGGTGTTTGTGGAATTGAGAACCATTACCGAAGATTACTACAAATACCATAGCAGTCTTGCCAGACAACTCATTGTCCGTCAGGACCCTTTTGCTGAGCCAGTGACCATATTTAACAATATCGTAGGTGGGTACGGTAATTTTTCCGGGTTCTCACCTGATATTTCCTCCTCTGATTTGCCTCAATAGGCCTCCAAGCTATTTTTATTCTGCCCTGAATAGGGGTGGGAGAATGAAATTGTGTCTTATACCTGACAGACTACTTTATCTTTTCTTGCCTAAGACCAGAAATAGCTATGAAACAAGACATACTTGACAGCATCCCTTTTTTCAGCGTGCTGGAAAAGGAACAATTGGCCACCTTGGCCCACCATATGGAGTATCAAATAGCTCCTAAACATGCGATGATCTATTCGGAGCGGCAGCCGGCAGATTACTTTTACATACTGTCTGAAGGGAGTATAAAGATTGGAACTCATCACCAGGATGGCCGGGAAGTAATCAAACAAGTACTCCATCCCCGCATGGTATTCGGTGAATTTGCACTCATTCGTGAGAATGAGACGCATCACAATTTTGCCATGGCCTTGGCACCATCCACAGTTTATTACCGGATTCGTGTAGATGTATTTCGCCAAATGATGGACAAAAATCCTCAGTTGACAATGAGTGTCATAGCTTTGATAGGCCTCAAATTGCGTCAGACAGAGAATCAGCTGGAATCGTTAATTTTTAAAGATGCCCGAGGACGGATTATAGATTTTATCAGGGATAATGCCAATCAATGCGGCAGGCAGATCGGTCTGGAGACGTTGATGAAACACTCGCTGACACAACAGGACATTGCTAATTATACAGGCACAAGCAGGCAAACTGTGACCGCTGTGTTAAATGATCTTCGCAAAGCCAATAAAATCTATTTTACCAGAAGCAGCATACTGATCAGGGATCTTTCAGCACTTGCATAGTACGATCATGAGATAATATTTTATAGGTTTGGTTATAAAAACCGGATTAAGCCAAGAGCGCTTATTCCGGTTTTTTTATGCAGGGACCACAAAAATATTTCTGATCTTTCCACTTGATAAGATTAACTTAGGGACAGAAAAAAAATTCTTTCTGTAATTTCAAATAAAAGTCTTTTGTTTGTCATCACTATTTTTTCATTTTGCACCCTGAAACAGGAGATGTTTGCTTAGCATTTCGTGTTTCAGGACTAACAGACACACTCAAGCATGGCTACTACTAAACCACGTATCGTCAAGGATTATGAAAAACTGGATCCGGATATCCAGGAGCAAATCAAGCTGATGTATCCTTATGGTTTCGCAAAGCACCTGATCCAATACAAAAACGCCGAAGGCAAATTTGTATCTGCATTACCTTTCGAAACAGATGACAAGTATTACCTCGTGCGCATGACGCTCATCGAAGCACGTCAAATCATTGAAGATGATGATGATTATGACGCAAGCGGTGAGTTGAAGGAAAGTGTGAAAGAGGAGTATGAGGAAAAATACGGGGACATGGATTATCTCACTATCACCGATGTTGATACCGACGCCGGCAGCGACGACGACGAAGAGCCGCAAGATGAGGAAGAAGATCAGGGCGACGAAGAAGGCGACGAAGAGGATTGATATAGCCTCATAAACCGAAATCACCAGACCAGTTTTATCACTATTTGCTTTTGTTGGCTTGCATGGATTCTCGGCAAAGACACTATCTATGGTTGAAGGAACTATGGCATCTGGACCGGTTCTTTTTACACTAAGGGCTTTTAGGTCGTCATTAATGCCAAGAACCATGGGATTCCAGTGGTACGTTTCCTATAAAAAAATGACAAAATTGAAATAAAATGCAAAAATAAGTTGCATAACGTATAAATACGTTGTATATTTGGTTGCAAGAAAAGCATCCAAATGGCAAAAATGAAAAATTTAACTCGGGCTGAAGAGGAGATCATGCAGTATATATGGCAGCTAGGCCGATGTACTGTATCCAACATCATCGATGACATGAGGCCTCCAAAACCGCCTCATTCCTCAATCTCTTCCATTGTACGCATATTGGAACGGAAGGGGTTCGTAGATCATAAATCCTACGGCAGGACCTATGAGTATTTCCCGCTGATCACTAAAGAGGAATACAGCCAGGGCAGTATTTTATCCTTGATCAGAGAGTACTTCGATGGATCAGCACCTCAACTGGTTTCCTTTCTGGTAGCGAAAGAAGAAACCTCCATCGAGGAGTTGCAGGAACTTATTAAAGAACTCAAAAAGAAATCCTGACCATGATAGCTTATCTGCTTCAAGTTACTTTCTGCCTGGCCTTCTTTTATGGCTTTTATCACTTGGCTCTTCGCAAAGAAACTATGTTTGATACCAACAGGATGTACCTCTTGGTCACACTGACTATAAGCCTTACGCTGCCACTGATCAAAATTTACATTGATCACCAAAATGCGCAGGCAAGTATGCCTTCCTATGTATTAGTAGGTGCTTATATAAACGACTTTTCATCCAGCATTTCCACATCGGCAGCAAAGACCTTTCTCTGGGGTAAGTTGATCGCCGCAGTTTACTTCACAGGTGTGGCCGTGATGTCTTTCCGTTTATTTCTGGCGTTAAAACAAATAGTGGATATCAGAAAGAATGGAACGCAGATGGTATTATCAGGTCATAGCTACATTATTTCATCTCAGGTGAAGAGTCCGTTTTCTTTTTTCAATACCATTTACCTTCCGAAAGACCACTCCTTTGGGGAATCAGAACTCAATGAGGTGATCGCACATGAACTGGCTCATGTGCGTGCCAGGCATACCTGGGATGTCATCCTGATGGAACTGATCTGTATCAAACTTTGGCCAAGTCCCATGATCTACCTCTACAGGAAATCTTTAAAGGAAGTGCACGAATACGTGGCTGACGCAGCAGTATTAAAAGATACTCCTTGGGAGAATTATGCACAGTTGCTGGTTAGTCAACAGCACAGCAAGCTTCAGAATATACTCTCTAATCAACTCATCTATTCACAACTTAAAAAACGACTCGTCATGATGAATCAGGAACGATCCGGCGCTGCCGCAAGATATAAGTATCTCGGTTTTATTCCGGTGCTTCTACTTGCTTTGGTATTTTTCTCTTTCCGGGAAAAACCAATTGATGAGATATCACTAAAAATGCTGAATGACAGGATTATAAGTCTGAGTATCGGATCGGATCAGAAGATTTATTCCAGTAAGACGGAAGTTCAAATTGAAGGGTTGGAATCCTTTTTAAGGAAGCAGATAAGTATGTCGAATGATACATTATTACTCGTCAATGTGGATAAAAAATTAACCGGAGGTTACTTAGGCGAAATTGATTCGATTGGCCAAAAAGTTAAAATCCACACTGTATTTGTATTAGACAGCGACTTCAGTTTAAACGGTGATAGCTTAAACATTCAAACTGAACTTGGCAATCCTGAGCTTCAATTTGGTAGAGACAATGCAATTGGAATAGTCCAATCTGATAGAAAGCTTCCTGTGTTTCCCGGATGTGCCGATGTGCCTCTTGCAGAACAAGAGGAATGTGGAACATCGAATCTGGTTGATTACATACTGCGGAATATGGTTTACCCTGAAAGTGTAAAGAAAGCCGGACTAGAAGGCAACGTGGTGGTGAAATTTACGGTGGGAGCAGATGGATTAGTTAAGAATATACAAGTGGCAAAAGCCCTTCATCCAGATGCTGATCAAGCCGTGGTGAATTTGGTGAAGAGAATGAATGCGAAGGTGGGTAAATGGCTACCAGCTGTCAAGGAAGGCAAGTATCATGATTCCGAAATGTATCTGCCTGTAAAATTTGCATTGGACAATACGGGTATAGCAGAGGAGCCTTATCAGTACGCAGAAGAATTGCCTCGCTTTCCCGGGTGTGAGCAAATCACAAATGTGGATGATCGGAAAGCTTGTGCAACCCGTAATATGTATGAGTTTATCTATACTAACATTAGATATCCCAAACAAGACAGAGTCAACAAGATTGAAGGACATTGTATCGTACAGTTTGTCATTGGGGTAGACGGGAATCTTTCAGATATAGAAGTCAGACGATCACCAAGTGATGCTATGGCAGAGGAGGTGATAAGGATAATGAATTTAATGGCTGCTATGCCTGAAAGGTGGACTCCGGCTAGAAATGAAGGCAAGGCAGTGCCAATGCGTTTTACCCTACCTGTTAAATTCAAACTTCAGGATGAACAGAAACAATCTTCTGTGGAGCAGAAATACGAAACAGAAAATACAGCCACCAGGAGTGTTTTGGTACAGCCAAATCCTGCGATGGAATCAATAACCGTGAGCATTTTTGATGATACGCACACATTGAAAATTTTCGACATAGCAGGTAAACAGGTTCAAATGCACAAAATAAACTCCATGTCAGCCGGTAACGAAACGTTGAATATTTCCTCCTTAAAACCCGGTCAGTATGTAGTGCAGGTGATTTCTGAAAAAGAATCATTATCCGCATCGTTTACGGTAGTGAAATAATACGGCAGCGAAAATTTTCATCGTAGGCTGGAATTAAAAAGAAGAAGGGACAGGTCGCGACCTGTCCCTTCTTCTTTTTAATCATTAGCTGGTTTGTCCTCTTTTTTGCCAAATAGATCTTCAAGTATTTTCCCGACTCCTTTCCGCTTTTCTTCTTTCACTTTAAATTTCCTCTGCCCAGTGTAGGTTGAATCTCTTACCGTCCCGGATTCTACATTGAGTTCTTCAAGTTCACCTTCGTTGAGCGTAAATGGACAGTCATTAACCCATTTATATTCTTCAGGCCAGTAGGTATTGAAGTATGGTTTATAGAGCGGATCGGCTTGCATTTTTTTGACAAATTCTGCCCACATAGGAAGAGCTGTTTTTCCACCCATCCCATCTCTCAGTGAAGTGAAACTCACACGCCGGTCAAAGCAACCTACCCAGGCACCGGCCAGAAATTTTGGTGAATATCCTATGAATAGACCATCTGAATGAAATTGCGAAGTTCCGGTCTTCCCGGCTATCGCGCCACGGATATCATATTCCGGATATCTGATGGTCGAGGCTGTACCCCTGTCTACTACATTAGCCAACATTTGGTTGATGATTCCACACGTTTCAGCGGAGAATACGCCTGTGGTGAGTGGTGGTGCAAATTCCTCCAGGACCGTTCCATCCTGATCTTCAATCCGCGTGATGAAGAAATAAGGCCTGTGTGAACCTCTGTTTAGAAAAGTGGTATACGCACTAACTAATTCCATCAAAGTGACTTCTGCTGTACCTAGTGCAACGGAAGGTATGCGTTTTATCTCCCCCTTCATGCCCATTCGTCTGGCGCGCTGAATGACATTATCAATCCCGGCATCAAGGATGACCTGAACGGCTATGGTATTGATACTTTTGGCCAAAGCCCCATTCAGTGAATAGATGCCTTCATAGATGCCATCAGCATTTCCTGGTGACCAGCCTTCAAATTCAGGATAGGCAATTCGTCTGTTGTCATAGTATGTGCATGGATCCATACCCTGGTCGATTGCAGTAGCATAGATGAATGGTTTAAAAGAAGAGCCTGGATGACGCTCTGTCAACACATAGTCTATATTAAACTGTTGCGCATCATTTCCCCCAACCCACGTCATCACGCCACCTGTCTTAGGATCGATGGCGACCAAAGCTCCTTGCAGGGTTTTCAGATTGTTCTTAATACTATCCAATGGTGAAGCAATAGTATCAATGACACCCTCCCATGTCCACCATTTCATTGAAATAGGTTTGTCCAACGAAGCAAGGATCTCTTCTTCGGCAAGTCCTTTTTCTTTTAAAGTGGTATACCGTGGCGATCTTTCAATAGCATCTTTCAAGGGTGCAGTAAAAGGTTTCCAATCATTAAATTGTTTGTCAAACGTTTCCTGGAGTTTAGTCATTTGCATTTTTAAAGCTTCTTCAGCATAAGTCTGCATGCCATAGTCTATAGTAGTGTAGATGCGCAATCCATCTGTATTCAGGTTGTAGGGTTGGCCATCCGCTTTTGTGTGTTTTTCACACCATTCAAGCAATATGGGGCGTATATGATTTCTGAAATAAAGGGCAATACCTTCGGAGTCGGTATTTCTTTGATACGAAATGTTTAATGGAAGGTTGCTCAGGGAATCATAACTCAGAGAGTCAATGACACCATTGACTTGCATTTGGTTCAAAACCACATTTCTCCGGTTGATAGCCCTCTCCGGAAAATTATTTGGATTGTAATAGCTCGTCGCTTTAAGCAAACCAACCAGCATCGCAGATTCATCTATATTGAGCAAGTCTGCGGTCTTGGAATAATACCGGTCTGTAGCAGCATCGAGCCCAAATATATTTTCACCAAAAGGAACGGTGTTGATATAAAAAGTCAGCAGATCTTCTTTTGAATATACCTTTTCGAGTCGAGTTGCAATAATAAATTCCCTGTACTTGTTGATCAGCATGGACCCAAAGCGATAATCCTGTCTGGGAAAGAGGTTTTTAGCAAGTTGCTGAGAAAGTGTACTTCCCCCACCTGCACTTTCCTGGCCCATAATAAGCCGCTTGACAAAAACGCGCATCCAGCTTCTGAAATCAATACCGGTGTGTGTCCAGAATCTCGAATCTTCCGTGGCTATCAAAGCACTCATAAACGCCGGTGGTATATCCTCAAAGTTTAGGGTGTTTCTGTTTTTAGTGTAATATTTGCCCATAAGCTTTCCATCGACACTGTAGATCTTGGATGCCTCAGGTTGTCGAATACCTAGCAATATTTTTTTATTTGGCACAGAACCAAAAACACCCATCCATGTAAGAAGAAACAAAACCAGAAATAGTAGGATGATTGCCCCCACAAATTTAGTACCGTTAAAGAACCATTTTTTCCATTGTTTTGGATCTTTAATTCCATGTCCGATTCGCCGAGGTAAGGTTACTATAAATGAGCCAAACCTCTTCGGCAAGGAGCCGAAGAATGTAAGAATGGTTTCTTTTTTAATTTCAGGTTGCTTCATTTATTCTACAACGACGAGCCTAAAGTTATGGTAAGATTTGTAGTCTGTCGTTTACGCTTCACCTTAATCAGGATTTGTTCGCCCGGTTTGTATTTTTCAAGTGTAAGTAACAAATCATTATTTGATTCAATAGGTTCTTCATTGATTTCAATGATCAGGTCACCCATGATGATCTCCCCATTTTGCATTCGTATAGTTGGTTGTAGGCCACCTTTTTCTGCAGCACTTTCAGGGAGAACATCCATCACGAGGGCTCCTTTAAGTTCCATTCTGTCAATTATCTGCTGTTGAACCAGGTCAATGCCGAGAATAGGCCGCCTCACTTCGCCGAATTTTATCAAGTCAGGTACCACCCAATTGACAATATCCACAGGCACCGAAAAGCCAATTCCGGCGTAGGTGCCTGAGGGACTATAAATAGCTGTGTTGACACCAATCAACCTGCCTGAGATATCCAATAGCGGTCCCCCTGAATTACCGGGGTTGATAGCTGCATCTGTCTGAATAACATCCCGAATTGGAATTTTAGCTACAGATTCAATTTCTCTCCCCAAGGCTGAGATAATTCCTGTGGTAAGCGTTTGATCGAGTCCGAAGGGATTGCCGATGGCAAATACGGATTGCCCAACTTTCAAGTCATGGGATGTGCCGACCGGAATTGGTTTAAGACTTGATGTTGATTTTATTTTTATCACGGCTAGATCCTTGCGTGGCTCTATACCCGTCACCTCAGCTTCCCATGTCGTCTGATCAGATAATGTCACTAATGCTTTATCAGCATTTTGAATGACGTGATAGTTTGTTACAATGTATCCTCTATCATCCCAGATGAAACCGGATCCAGTACCGGTCGGGATTTCGTATACGTTTCTGGACCAGTAATCCTGCCGGACAGCGGATGTAGTAATATACACAACGGATGGAGCGGCTTCCTCAAACAATGAAATGGTCGCCTCTTCAGCACTGCTCACTATCCTTATCGGATCTATCCTTCGGGACTGAGATGTATTTTGCTCAATAACCTCTCCTGACGGTCGAGGATTTTGCTGTCGACATTGGAGGGACAGGCCTAAACCTAATCCTGATAATAAACATAAAACCCCGATCGTCGTCCTGGTCATTTTACAGGTAGCAATTTATAGAAAGGTTATACACAAAGATCATTATATTCTGTGGAGTACAACGATTTGCAGTTATTCTTGTTTAGTACTAAGTTCTTAATTCCCGGATCGACCGTTGGTCCCCGATACTACAATAACTCGCTTGAGGTGTTTATCAGTATATTACGATAATCCAAAAAACTAAATTATAGCTTATGAAACATTCAGGCCGTATTACCTTTTTTATTTTCCTTTTTACATCCTTGGGCCTTTTTAGCATTACAGGATGTGCAGTTAATCCAGTTTCAGGCAAAAAGCAAATTGCGCTGATGTCAGAGCAGCAGGAGATAGCTTTAGGGGCTGAATCAGATCCGCAGATTATTGCCCAGTTTGGATTGTATGAGAATGCAGCCATTCAAAAATTTATTGATACCCGAGGCCAGGAAATGGCCGCAATTTCACATCGACCTAACTTGAAATTCCAATTTCGGATACTGGATTCTCCGGTTGTCAATGCTTTCGCAGTGCCAGGAGGTTATGTATATTTTACAAGAGGAATCATGGCTCATTTTAATAATGAAGCTGAATTTGCCGGGGTACTGGGACACGAAATCGGACATATCACCGCCAGACATTCAGTCGATCAGTATACCAAAAGTACACTCGCGCAGGTTCTGCTACTGGGAGGTATGATCGTTTCCAAAGAAGTAAGGGCATTTGCCAATGAAGCAGATATGGCCATGCAATTACTTTTTCTCAAATATAGCAGAGATCACGAGAGCCAGTCGGATGAACTCGGTGTGGAATATTCTACCAAGGTTGGCTACGATGCCAGGGAAATGGCTGATTTTTTCAAGACATTAAAAGCAATGAGTGATGATGGTGGAGGTGAAATACCTACTTTTTTATCCACGCACCCTGATCCATTGGACCGATATACACAAGTAGAAAAAATGGCGCTTGAATGGCAGGCTAAAGTGCCAATGACATCTTTTAAAATCAACAAGGATTCTTATCTCCAGATGGTAGATGGAATCATATATGGTGAAGACCCAAAGCAGGGGTATGTGGAAAACAATACATTTTATCATCCTGGTTTGAAATTTCTTTATCCGGTTCCTGTCAGTTGGACGCTTGTCAACACACCTTCACAAGTCCAAATGGTACCGGCAGATGGAAAAGCACTTATGCTTTTGACATTAGCAGAAGGCAATTCCTTGCAGGCTGCGGCTACAGCGATGAATACGCAATTGAACCTATCTGTAAGCACAAGTAAACAGGTTACCATCAATGGGTTGCAAGCACTGGAAGTGATGTCAAAACAGGTTAGTCAGGATCCAAACACCGGTCAGACGAGTGAAGTGAGCGTACAGAGCGTTTATGTTCAATACGGATCAATGATTTTTGTTTTTCATGGTGTTGCTGCGCCGGCAGATTTTTCTTCTTACAAATCTCATTTTGACAAGACCATGTATGGGTTTAAAGAATTGAAGGATCAGGCTAAAATCAATGTTTTACCCGAACGAATCAAGGTGGTTGCTGTAAAAAAGGACGGCACGCTTGGTCAGGCGCTTAACGCATTTAGTATCCCGACCAGCAGACACAGGGAGCTAGGGATTATCAACGGAATGGACGTTACGGATAATGTGAAGCAGGGTGGGATGATTAAGATTGTTTCTAAATAGCTTATTATCAATTAGTTAATCCAAATTTTCTGATCTGTGGATCAGGCTAAAAAGAGATAGCTCATATTGTTTGTTATTTTGCAGAAGAATCTTACCTTTGCCCCGCTAAAAATTTTTGTATCCGCATGCTAATTATCGAAGTAAAAGAAACTGAATCAATTGATCGCGCCCTTAAGAGGTACAAGCGTAAAGTTCAGAACGTAAGACTTATTCAGGAATTACGCCGCCGCAAGGAGTTTGTTAAGCCATCTGTACAAAGGCGCAACGAGATTCTGAAGGCTGTGTATAAGACAAAGAAGCAAACTGAAGAATAGTATTATTGCTCCAGCGACCTGGGGTTATTTAATATGTTTATTATTTCCCATTCCATAACATATCACCGCCTGAGTTTTAGATCAGGTATTGAATATTAGTTATTTTGCATTACCTGCCCGGGTGGTGAAACAGGTAGACACGCAGGACTTAAAATCCTGTGGCCAGAAATGGCCGTGCCGGTTCGATTCCGGCTCCGGGTACTGACATCAAGAATTACTTAGAGACCGCCAAATAGATCTGGGTTAAAGGCATAAAGAGCCTGCGATCGCAGACCCCCCATCAACGAATGGCATCTCTGTAAGGCTCATTAGGGGTTTTCGACCTTTACGGAACTAAGATGTCCATTCTAAAAGGGATTTGCGCAGGCTCTTTTTATTATTCTATATCTGAATAGTAGCAAAGCACGGAATATCTCCCCACCACGTTTCCCTTATTTTTCAAAAGATTTACGACAAAGCGCTGACGCTTTACACTGAGGCGATACTGCCCCTATAACTTTGCTGTTAATCAGCATTTTTTATATGAAGAAAGTTCTTGATATATGTGTTTTGTCAGACCTTCACCTTGGAACCTATGGTTGCCGGGCAGATGAACTCCTTGATTATTTACAACATATTGAACCGGCCCGGTTGATTCTCAACGGGGATATTATTGATGCCTGGCAGTTTAAGAAAAAGTATTTTCCTGCCTCCCATTGGGAAGTCATCGAACGAATCCTTCAAATGGCCAATACAGGGACTATTGTTTACTATCTGACTGGTAATCATGACGATATCCTTCGTCGGTTTGATGCGCTTGACCTGGGCAATATCCGGTTAAGGCATCAATTGGAGCTCAGGATTCAGAATAAAACCCATTGGTTTTTTCATGGAGATGTTTTTGATGCTTCCGTACTCATTTCCCCATTCCTCGCCTCTCTTGGCGGGAAGGGCTACGACTGGTTGATCCGTATCAATACCTGGATCAACCAATGGCGTGTCAGTTTTGGTTTGTCGAGGATCTCTTTTGCCCATCGTGTCAAACGATCTGTAAAACATGCGGTCAAATTCGTGAGTGATTTTGAAAAGCAATCTATCCGTATGGGGATCAAAAAAGGAGTAGATGTAGTTATTTGTGGCCACATTCATCAACCCTGCATTGAACGGATTGAAAGCGCAGAAGGAACCATCACTTACATGAACTCAGGCGATTGGATTGAAAATATGACCGCACTGGAATATATCAACGGGAAATGGACCTTATTCCGTTATGGGGCTAATGAAGATCAAGTCTTGAATGAAATATTGACACGGCTGGAAGAAGACCAATATGAGTTTCCGAATCCGGCAAAAGATGCGAAAACGGAAAAAGGTTTTGACCAAGGTTAAAAAAAGAAGCCCTGAAAAATTCCAGGGCTTCTGTGAGCGGAAAACGAGACTCGAACTCGCGACCCCGACCTTGGCAAGGTCGTGCTCTACCAACTGAGCTACTTCCGCGTTTAACGGACGGCAAATATACAATTTTTATATTTTCATATTCAAGCGATAAAAATGATTAATCTTTACCAGCGCATAAAAATGGAATCTGAAATCTTGAAGCTTTTTTGGTTGCAAGTGATTCATTAAAAGTACGTTACATCTTTTTTGTAAGTTTGGGTTACGCTGTATGATGATCGTTTTAATTGACAATTATGATTCTTTTACCTTCAATCTTGCTCAATATTTAAAGGAGCAAGATGGGGTATCCCTTACCCTTGTTAAAAATGATGAATTTCAACTGACAGATCTCGAAGCGTTTGATAAAATCGTCATTTCCCCGGGGCCAGGGCTGCCATCCTCCGCGGGTATAATCATAGAAGCAATCAGGTATTATTCTGGAAAGAAACCCATACTAGGTATTTGTTTAGGGTTGCAGGCCATCTATGAATCTTTTGGCGGCCACCTATCGAATCTGTCCACCGTTCAACACGGCGTCACCTCAGTCGTAACTATCCTCAATTCGACAGATCCAATATTGAAAGGATTGCCGAATCCTTTCCATGCAGGTAGATATCATAGCTGGATTTGTGATCCACATTTTCTCCCCGAAAAGCTAAGTATCTCAGCCATCGATGCTGATGGAAGCATTATGGCCTGCCATCACAAAAGTCATCCTACCTATGGACTCCAATTTCACCCTGAGTCAATCCTGACACCACAAGGAAAACAAATGATTAAAAATTTTGTGCACTTGACGTGAAGTACGTTGCCCCTCGCCCCTCGCTCCTTGACCTCTGCTCTCTGTTCCCTGTTCCCTGCTCCTTGCTCCCTGCTCCCTGCTCCTTGCCCCGTCCAGATTTTTTTACAAAATCTGTCTCCCCTGTGTTTCTCCACATCGTTGCTTTCAGCAACATGGCTCCGAAAACCCCGGGGTTAATAGTTCACGTTAGTAATTGAAAAATTCCACTGTTCCTTGTTCCTTGCTCCTTGCTCCCTGCTCCCTGCTCCCTGTTCCCTGTTCCCTGTTCCTTGTTCCTTGTTCCTTGCCCCGTCCAGATTTTTTTACAAAATCTGTCTCCCCTGTGTTTCTCCACATCGTTGCTTTCAGCAACATGGCTCCGAA
>JBBRDL010000044.1:0-26036 GCA_038203965.1 Chitinophagales bacterium
AACTACGCTTACTAAATGCGTTGTTGCTGACGAGAGAAGACAAATGGCGCTTACACCATATTGTAGTGCGTTTAGTTCAATTTTCCGGAGTCTGTCTCGTCCGGAAATTGGGGGTCAATTTCAGCGGATTTTCCAGTCTAAGCCATTTAACGGCTTTGTTACCTTTAAAGCCCTTGCACTTGTTCAGAATCCACCGGATGATTCGATGATGTAGGTCATAAAATACAGGGTTGAGACTTGTACGGCTTATCTTTCCATACTATTGAACCCATCCTCGAATCTTTGGATTCAACATCGTAGCCAACTCCAGTATACCTCTTATGCAATTCCTGCCTGGTTTACCCAGAGCGAACGGTTGGTGAGCTGCGGTTGATAAGCTGTCGCACATGGATGAGTATAGCTTGTCGAACCATAGCCCAAGGATGCGTATAGCAAGTCGAACCAGTCGAAGGGTCAATACCGATCTTTGTAGTCTCGCTTACTTCAGTGCATGGGTCACACTACACCACCCATCGACTACGCTCAGGGCAAGCCTTGCGACTTACTAATGCTTCGGCTCCGCTCAGCACAAGTACTTCGGGGCGTTACGCCCGCGTATAAGGGACTTTCACCCTCTGGGAATTCTTTCATTAAAGAACTATATTTACTATTCAAGGCACACACAATAAATATAGGGCATTGGGCAGATAGTGCTAAATTTGAAAATGTGTACATTTAATAAAACATATGGCGGTTTGAAACCTAGGTGCTTTGGAATGCCCAACACCCCATATTCGAAACGTTAGCCGTCATTATTGGGGACTGCGAATTAGCAACTTTCGTGGAATTAGACAGGCTTATTTTGACTGGAATGTTTTTGACAGAATTGAGAAGAAGAACAAACTAAGGCTTAAGGATGCTAAGTAGTTATTTTTTAATACTAACTATCCGACTAAAAAGACATCAATTACAACTATACATATGAATTTCAACAAATGGTTTAGAGCTTATTATAATAAAATTACTGAGAGCATTGCATTCTACCCGGCAATTATTGCTATCGGTTTTTTGCTTCTTTCGTGGGGCATGCTCGAGATAGATTTTTCTTCATGGGGGAAGGATGTGAAGGGAGGATTAAGCTGGCTGAGCCTTAAAGATGCCAGCACGGCGCGTTCCATTATATCTACTGTTGCCGGCGCTATTATATCTCTTGCCGTTTTTAGTTTTTCAATGGTGATGATTGTACTAAACCAGGCCGCTTCTCATATGAGCAATCGTGTGCTGACGAGCATGATTGAGAATCGCATTCAGCAGGTAATTCTTGGAGTTTATATCGGTACCATTGTATATGCACTTTTTTTATTAAGCACCATCCGCGATATTGACAGCGGTGTTTATATACCCGCATTAAGTATTTACCTGCTTATTGTTTTAACAGTTATTGATATTTTTCTTTTCATTTATTTTTTGGATTATGTAACACAAACTGTAAAATACGAAACCGTTATTAATCGTGTGCAAAAACATACAATGGCAACCATGGAAAGAAAGTTTGAAGACCTTAAAGAAGAAAATGTTTCATGGAGCCACTTGCCTTTTGTTGAAATAAGATCAGAAGAGTCAAATTATTTCCAGGGCTTTAATGAAAAAAAGCTATTGAAGATGGCCATTGAAAAAAATCTTTATATCTGTTTTTTGTATAAACAGGCAACTTATTTAATAAAGGGAGTTGTATTTATGAAGGTGTATGGCACGGGGTTAGTTGATGATGAATGCAAACATGACTTATTATCTGCAACAGATTTTTTCAAAGGCCAACCCATAAACAGGAATGCAGATTACGGTTTTAACCAGCTCGCAGAAGTTGCCATAAAAGCTTTGAGCCCGGGCATTAACGATCCCGGCACTGCAGTTATAAGCCTTCATTCATTGTCTGATGTATTTGCTTATAAACTATACCACAATCTTCCTTCCGTCAGGCTCGATCATGAAGGAGTCAAAAGAATTTATATACCTTGTTCTTCATTCGATGATATGTTTCAAAAATGCATTCGTCCGATTTGGAATTATGGGAAGAACGATGAATACATTCAAAAGGAGCTTACGCTTATGGTAAAGCAGTTAATGACTGCGGATCATAAAAATTTGTACACGGAAGTATTTGATAAACTAATGAAAGAAATAGAGAAACAAAAAGAAATTTATAAATGAGAATAATTGAAAACCAAACCCCGAAGAGTTATATATGAATTTATTAAAAATTTACGGAAGCATGCGCCTCGAAAGGGTTTGTACTCGGGGGTAATACAAAACCAAATTGACTCCAACCGACAAAGAGTTGTAACGGCTGAGCAATCAAAGTTTGTCACTGAATCTGCAAATAAAACAGAGTATAACGACAGCTAACATGCGGATTTGCACAAACCATTTTTTCTCTTCTTATTTTTAAATTGATAAAAATGGCTTCGCAAATCCGACAAACGTTAAAGGCAAGCATAGCATACCCCGATACAGACAGACAAAAAGATGAAATTAACAAGTCTTTTCAAGGAATTCTTTGACAGCGAAAAAACAGGCGGACTGATTTTAGTTTTTGTAACAGTTCTTTCACTTGGACTTGCAAACTCGCCCTGGCAGACAGACTATATTAACTTTTGGCATTTCGACCTTGGTGGCCACAGTATCGTTCATTGGATTAATGACGGACTTATGACTATTTTCTTTCTACTCATTGGCTTAGAGTTAGAAAGAGAAATTTATCACGGAGAACTTTCAGACATAAACAATGCTTCATTACCAATCTTTGGAGCTTTAGGTGGCATGCTTGTTCCTGTGGGACTTTTTTTATTGCTCAACTTCGGGACAGACACCCAAGCAGGAGCAGCTATTCCAATGGGGACTGACATTGCTTTTGCAATTGGCATTTTATCTTTATTGGGTAATCGTGTTCCGGCCTCTCTAAAAATATTTCTGACAGCATTGGCAGTAATGGACGACTTGGGCGCAATCATCGTAATTGCAATTTTCTATACGACCTCAATTGCATTTTTAAATTTATTTATTGCATTTGGCATCTTTGGTTTTCTACTCATTCTAAATCGACTGAAAGTTCACAACTTAATTCTTTATTTAATTGGTGGTGTTGCAATGTGGTATTTTATGGCGCATTCAGGTGTTCACGCTACAATAACAGGCGTTTTGTTAGCCTTTGCAATTCCATTTGGTAACGGTGGAGAAAAATCACCTTCATTTATTCTTCAACATTTCTTACACAAACCAGTTGCGTTTTTTATTCTACCATTGTTTGCAATTGCTAATACCTGCATTGCGGTTGGCGACAATTGGCAAAGTAGTTTAGGACAAACAAACAGTTTAGGTATTATGGCAGGACTTGTAATTGGAAAACCTTTAGGCATTTTTCTTTTTTCATTCATTGGTGTTGGTTTAGGGCTTTGTGCATTACCGACCGACTTGAAATGGAAAAATATAATTGGTGTAGGTTTTTTAGGTGGTATAGGTTTTACAATGTCAATTTTCATTACGCTTCTTGCCTTTGACAATGCAGACATAGTAAACAATTCAAAAATTGCAATTCTTATCGCTTCACTTATTGCGGGGACAATCGGGTTTCTATGGCTTAGACTGACACTTAAAACATCAATTAAAAATGAACAAAAACCATTGACGACAGAAGAATGCCAGCCTATAGTCGAGTAGGTAAGGGGGAATTTCACCCCCAAACCGCTCACAGAACCGTACGTGAACCTCTCGATTCATACGGCTCTTATTATGCAGTCAGAAATTAGTCCAGTAGATCAGACCAACTTGTAACCCAATCCCCAATGGTAGAATAAGTAAGGATATGCTTCTGTGATGTGTCTAAGCCATAGAACGGCTTTGACTTTGCTACCTTTAAAGCCCTTGTACTTGTTCAGAATCCACCGGATGATTCGATGATGTAGGTCATAAAATACAGGGTTGAGACTTGTACGGCTTATCATTCCATACTATTGAACCCATCCTCGAATCTTTGGATTCAACATCGTAGCCAACTCCAGTATACTTCGTTGGGTTTTATTATGAAAATTAAGCTTTCGAAGTTCCCCCACAATACGCACCTTAGACTTCCAGCCACCTTTTAATGTACGTCAATACCCATTTCTCGGACATATGTTTCTCCATGGCTTTCATCAAAAGCTAGACAGTAATTAGGTGCCCTCTATGCTTATCTCCAACCTCTCAATATAGATTGGATTTTGACAACAACTGGCCTTTTCGTCACTTCATCGAAAGGTTCGCTTTCGCTCATCTTTTCTATCCTTACCTGACTGTCTATACAGCCTTTTCTTCTATCGCTTCATACATCCTTGTTTCCGAAGATGCATCATAGAAGTGGTTTGGTGAGTATTCCTAAAAATCCTCACCGAGGGGCCTACCCTCATCTTTAATACAGCTTCCACAGCACACATCGAGTAAGCGGCCCCACCAGTTGATACTAACGGGGTGCGCCACTCATACTTCGACGCTCAGGGCAGGCCTTGCGACTTACTACTACTTCGGCGCGTTACTCCCGCGTATAAGGGACTTTCACCCTCTGGGAATTCTTTCATTAAAGAATTATATTTACCATTCAAGGCACACACAAAGTGCAAACGCAGGTGGCGTGTTTAGCCCCACCTGCGTTTGTACCGACCGTTACTCACAACCAAAACACGTCAAAAAAGTAGCGAAATTTAACAACCAATCAGTTCAAACAACATACATTCGAAATTAAAATAATACAAATGGATGTTTTTTCCAGAGGCTCAGGTAAGTCTCAAATTTTACAAGCCCCATGTTGGGCAATTTTTGTAATGAGCATTTTTTCAGGCATAGCCAATATCGCTACAGCCCAAATAGTGGATGCATCTCAATCCGGGTTCACCTGGATATCTACGGAAAACGTAGCAGACACGACCTTTGGCTCAGGCTATACCATGTATTGCGCTGCGTGGCCAATATTTAAACACTATCCCGGACCTGAAGACTTTCAGACAGGATTGAGCAGTAGTTGGTTGACCACCCGAAAACTGAGTAATCAACCTCAATTTTATACCACCATTGAAGGTGGTTTAGGCTGGTGGCACGACACGCGTTTCGGCACAAAAGTCCCTAAGTTTATCATGGGTGGGGTGACTTATAATTTCTTTTCATGGGCGAATGGCCCTGGCGCCGGAAGGTCGAATTTGTTGCCAAATGGACAGCGAGATTGGAGTACACCCGGAGGTAAATATGGCGTTGCCCAATTATCCAACAAACTACTCTGGGCGCCTGATGGCTTGAATATGGCACAGAGTTTAAATGGTGAAATGCTTGGATATGGATATATCCCTTTGCCTTTAACAGAACCTATATCAAATACAAATGGAACAGGTGTCGAAACTGGGAATCAATGCTGGACGCTATTCTTAAATTCCACTAATTTCAAAGGGCCGGCTACCTTTTTTCTACCTACTTTCTGGACTGAACCAGTATTGCTCAACCCTGATTTGGAAGGATTGATGCTTGATTCAAGGCCCTCCAATCCTAATGTATCTTTTGGGGTTGAGCATGCAGGCTCTCCGGCCATTATTGCTCAGGATCCCAACGGCAATCGGTACGCCAAAGTAAATAGGTTGCAGTTTCCGGCAAACAATGATGATAGATCAATGATTCTGAATCAAATCGCGGTCTATTCTCCCGATGCGCTTTGGCATGATATGGAAGCCTGGTTTAATGGCGGGCCTGTTGTGCCGCCTAGTATAAATGCCGCCGGGATTCTCGGGGTTCCATTTGTCAATAACGGAGGTTCCATGTTCGCTGAAATCAAAGAAAACGCGCCTGATGGGATAAAAAAAGACGTTGACTTGAACTATATAGACAATGTTCAGCTCAATTCAAACATTATGGGTTTTGAATATGACCTGAATAGGGTGGAGAAAGATGAAAAGGTCTTCAAATTACCCGAGTATTTCAGACTCGATTCGGATAGTTTATGGCGTGCTATTGATGAGAATGATGTGCCCGCTTCTACCAATTTATTAACTACGGCAGTCCCTAACTCGCCTCGGCCAGAAATCGCATATTTAACACCATTTGATCCAGAATGTCATTGGCAAGACCCCAATGGACCTTGGAACAATCCCGGACCGGCGGCAGGCCCATTTAAAGCAGACCTTGGAGACGGCACTACGGTGACCTATTACTGGTATCGTTTTGTGGATCAACCCTCCATCATCCACGCAAACCTTCCTGAGGATATTCGCACCAAACTGCAGCAAAGAGTCGAACTCATTCACGCCAACTGGAGCCACACCGACGAATATTTAGCACCTCCTTCCATAGGGAGGTTAGCCACCATTGATCCGGCGGCAATTGTTCAACCACCTGCAGGTTTAGAGCTTGGCTATGTTCCAATTGTAACCAGACAAGAAAAAACCCAGAAAAAAGTAAGGGTATTTGTTTTGGCTGGCCAGTCGAATATGCAAGGATTTGGCACCATTGATGATCCTGAAAATAACCCGGGAAGTTTAAACGACGTTATCCAAAATGATGTAAATGGCATGTGGGCTAAAATCGGCACAATAGACAATTGGACATCCCTGCAGAATGCCTACCTGTATTTTGAACGAGATGGCGAAACAATCAAATCAAATGTAACCGTTGGTCAGGGCGCTTATGAAAATTTAACAGGGCCAGAGTTAATGTTCGCTCATCAGTTGGATGAATATTTTGAAGACCCCGTCCTGATCATCAAAACTGCCTGGGGCGGAAAAAGTCTGGCGGTAGATTTTCGCCCGCCTTCGTCAGGAGGCACAACGGGTGAATTTTACAATGCTATGATTCAAACGGTACAAGATGTTACTGATAACCTTGGCAGCGAATTTCCGGATCTGAATGCAACAAGTTTTGAGGTTTCAGGATTTGTTTGGTTTCAAGGTTGGAATGATGGCGCATCTGACGACTTTTTGAATGAATACGAAAGCAATTTGCATTACTTGGTCAACGATGTAAGAAATGACTTGAATAAGCCGCATATGCCAATCATCCTTGCCAGCTCAGGACAAGGCGGATATGAGATAACGGATGACCTTTGGGTGCAGAGCATGCAAAACATAGTTGCTGTAGCGCAAGAAACGGTGGGATGCAATGATAGCATTTATGGTGGTAAAGTAGGTTTTGTGAATACGAAACCTTTTTATCTGAATCAAACTGAATCACCCGAAGATGCTGTATATCACTTTAACAACAATGCCCTTACTTTCTTAAATATAGGAAAAGCAATGGGTGATGAAATGATTCTGGCGATCAATGACATGGCATTTTGTTATCAAGACTGTGCCAACCCCGTAGCACCGGATGTCGTATCGATAGGGAACAGCGTATGGAATGATCTGAATCGAAATGGCATAAATGATCCCGACGAGCCTGGGATTCCCGGCGTATCTCTGGTGATTTGGTCAGATCCAGATGGTGATGGTATTCCTGACTGGCAAGGATTTGGTGGTGTTCGAGTGACAGATGAAAATGGGTATTATAGTTTTTCCGGTTTGCAGCCAGGAAACTATGTGGTTTTTGTATGGCAGGTAAATAATTGGGGCCCCGGAGAGCCGTTAGAAAATTTCATTTCAACAAATGGATTTCAATCCAATGCAAACAATGATGTTGATATGGATAATAATGGCTTTGGCAATCCTTTCTCGGACATCATGTCGGGCATAGTGGCGATAGGAATAGGGGAAGAACCGCTGAATGACGGTGACCCGTTCAATTGTTACTTTTATTATGATGCCAATGGCAATAATACCGTCGATTTTGGTTTCTATGACCCTAGTATTACCTCCTCAAATGGAGACTTAAACGTTGAAAAGGATTGGATTCAATTGTTTCCGATGCCCGTCGTGAACAAGTTCACGATCAAAGGAAATTTGGCTGGTACGCACCAGTTAGCAATATACGATTCTTTTGGTCGATTGCTTAGAAGGATTGAATCCAACGAATCATCTTATACAGTTGATATTTCATCATTTCCCGCTGGGCTGTATTTTGTTGAAGTAAATAATCATACTACCAATTACAGCAAAGTGTTCAAATTGATAAAAGTATAAATTCAAATAATAGATGCTAGCAACTTTGCATGACTGTCCATGCCTCCTAAACGTCGGCACGGGCAGCAGTGCCCACGTTAGCGGCAACCAGGAAGAACAAAAACGGTCGGGAGGTTGCGGTCCCGCCAGTTGATACTAACGGGGTGCGCCTCTCATGCGTTGACTACGCTCAGCACATCGCACCACTGTACCCTTCCTTCTATACACAAACCAATACGCGCTCAGGGTAAACCAAGCGGGTCTTGTATACAGCGGTTCACTAAGTTAAAGAGCAGCTTTAATGTAATGATCCAGCAATGAAACATACCCACGCCATTTGAAACGATCAAGTGTAAGCGTAGTGCCCAGAATTGGACTTTGGGCAATGGTTCGGCTTGCATTGACACATCCTACTGCTATGGTTCGACCAACTATTTCGCAACCTAGTACAACAGCTCACCAACCGCATCTCACCAACCGCAGCCCAACCACCCTTTCTAGTTCTACTCCACATATAGGCATGGCGAGGATCAATTCCCAAACGGAGAAAGTTCTTTCTTCTTCGATCAGGCTTTTTCCAGTTATGCCATACTTGTGCTGAACTTGTCGAAGTATGCAATGATCCACTTCATCAAAGAAGCCGCTTTCTTCAGTGCATGGGTCACACCACCCATCGACTATGCTCAGGGCAAGCCTTGCGACTTACTAATGCTTCAGCTCCGCTCAGCAAGTACTTCGGGGCGTTACGCCCTCGTATAAGGGACTTTCAACCTCTGGGAATTCTTTCTTTAAAGAACTATATTTACCAATCAGGGCACACACAGCGATTTGGCAAAAGTGGCGGCTCAGTGCTTCGAAGGACAGTTTTGTGGGTCAACAAACAGGAGTGCTTCGCATGAATAAATGTGGTGAAAATCACCCCGTTCGCCAAGCCGCAAAAGGTTATGCCCAAGTAGAAGAAAAAATACGAAAATCAAAATCATTAAATGGAATTCAGAGATTATTATAAAATTTTGGGCGTTCCGAAGACAGTAACCGAAAAGGAGATTAAAACAGCCTATCGGAAACTAGCCCGGAAATATCATCCTGATTTAAATCCCGGAAACAAGGAATCGGAGAGTAAGTTCAAAGAAATAAATGAGGCAAACGAAGTTTTGAGTGATCCTGAAAACCGGAAGAAATACGACAAATATGGAAAAGATTGGAAACACGGAGAAGAATATGAAAAAGCCAGACGCCAACAGCAACAGCAGCAACAACAACAACAACAACAACAATATTCCACAGATCAATCAAGTCAGCAAGACTTTTCAAAAGAAGAATATTCGGATTTTTTTGAATCGATGTTTGGTGGAGGAAGATCATCCTATAACCAAAGTCATAGTCCAAAATTTAAAGGTCAGGATTACAATGCTGAATTACATCTTGATTTAAAAGACGTTTACACCGATCAAGCACAAATCCTAACCGTCAATGGTGAAAAAATAAGGCTCACAATACCTGCAGGCGTTGAAAACGGCCAAGTGATAAAAATTAAAGGAAAAGGAGGATTGGGAATTAATGGAGGGCCAGATGGTGATTTATACATCAAATTCAATATCAACAATCACACGCAGTTCAAACGCGAAGGGAATGATCTATATCAGCATGTTGATCTGGATCTATACACCTCCCTTTTGGGCGGAGAAATCACAGTAGACACTTTTAATGGTAAGGTCAAGCTTCAGATAAAGCCTGAAGCGAAAAATGAATCAAAAGTAAAATTGAAAGGAAAAGGTTTTCCCGTTTATAAAAAAAAAGGAGCATTTGGTGATATGATCATTACCTATCATATAAAGACACCAACTAATCTAAGTGAAAAAGAAAAAGAGCTATTCAAGGAATTACAAAAAATGAGTGCAAAATGAATACAAAACATTTAATATCGATACAAATACTCTGCTCTCATTATGACATTGAAATTTCATTTGTAGATGCCTTAACCAAAATGGGGCTCATCCAAATCGAAATTATTGAGCAAGACCAATATATACATCAGGATCAAATTAGTAATCTTGAAAAAATAATTAGACTTCACAACGAGCTAAACGTGAATCTGGAGGGTATTGATATTGTTTTTAATTTATTGGAGAAGGAAAGGGAGTTACGCAATGAATTAAATACCCTTAAAAACAAACTAAGGCTTTATGAGCATTACTAAGCCACATATTGTAATCGCATTGTCGCGCACAATATAGAACGTATGTACTCTGCTAAACTGTTGTAAAGGCAGAAGTGCCATTATCGTCATCCTCCCTCCCCGGAGGGATTTTTACAAAATACCTTGTTAGAGGGATGCAAGGGCCGTGGCCGTGGTTGAATTTTACATGAATTAAATTCAACCCAATATGCTGACTTTAAAAAGATCCGGGCGAGTCCTTATCCTGTTCACGGCCCTACTGGCCATGTGAGATCTCGGGGCACAGGCGGTTAGTATTACACCTGATGGACAAGCTCCTCATGCCAGCGCCATGCTGGATGTGCAAGGCACCGCCAGGGGTGTGTTATTTCCCAGAATGAACAGTGCCGACCGGATAGGGATACCTATGCCTGCGACAGGTCTCATGGTGTATGATCTGGACACGGATACTGGTGTTATACCGGAAGTGTCTGGATCGAGATAAAAGCTGGCGTGGCTGCTATCCTGAGTGATGCAGATGGGGATACGAAGATTGAAGTAGAGGCTACTCCGGATGAGGATACTATTCGGTTTTCGGCAGCTGGAATTGAACTAATGAAGATGGACCATAAAACACTGCATCTCAACGCACCTGGCCATAGTGTATATATCGGAGCTTCCGCCGGAAGCGCTGCCCTGCCGGAATCGGCGATCTATAATGTTTTTGTTGGCCATGCTGCCGGCAGGGACAATACGTCAGGACAACGCAATATTGCCATAGGTGCGAATACACTGGTCTCCAATACAGGTAGTTCTCATAATATAGCCATTGGGGATTCTGTTTTGCACTTCAATGGAACCGGAAGCACAATGCCGGAACATGGCAGCTTGAATACCGGAATAGGGAGTATGGCCTTGCAGAGCAACACGACCGGATATCAAAATCAGGCATTAGGGGCGTATAGTCTCAGATCCAATACTACAGGAGCGATAAATACCGGAATCGGACATAATGCACTCAGCCAAAATACCTCCGGTGCAAGAAATACAGCAACAGGAGCCGGTGCGATGGGCCTCAATACCGGAGGAAACTATAATGTAGCTGTCGGAGATGATGCCTTATTTGCTAACCAAAACGGAAGTTTCAATACGGCCATCGGATCGCAGGCTATGTCAAACGCCATTGCAGGTAATTTCAACTCGGTGCTGGGATCTCTTGCAGCCATCAACAATAGGGGGAATGGAAATACAGTAGCGGGATATGAGTCATTATTCAGCAATATCTCAGGCACGTACAATGTAGCAATAGGTATTGCAGCCCTGCGACTAAACAATCTTCATTCCCGTAACGTAGCCGTAGGTGATTCAGCATTGTGTAATAACGGCTTTAACATCGCCAATCTGAGTCTGGCTATTCAGAATACCGGTATAGGTTCGAAAGCGCTTTTCGCCAATACAAGTGGTTATTCCAACACGTCCGTAGGATTCAATGCTATGTATAGCAATACCATTGGCTTTCATAATACAGCCATTGGAAATCTTGCACTCAATGAAAACACAGGTGGGGATTACAATCTGGCTGCAGGAAGTTTTGCGCTTCAGAAAAATACAAGCAACCGCAATGTGGCCCTGGGGCCTGTCGCTCTGAGAGATAATATTTCCGGAACACAGAATGTAGCAGTCGGTGTAGATGCTGGACAAAAAAAAACCGGCAGCGATAATGTTTTTATCGGCTTCGAAGCGGGAAGGGATAATCTTGGAACCGGTAATCTCTTCATCGGCAAGAGCGTTGGCAACACCGCCACCGGCAGCAACCGGCTTATGATTGACAATTCAAATACGTCCACGCCGCTGATACAAGGTGATTTCAATACCAATACCCTGGGGATCAATGGCACCTTTGGGGTCGGTGTCACCGTGACAGATTCAAGAGTCAATATCAACTCCGGTGCAGGTGAAGATCCGTTCAGGGTCCGGGTGGATAACAGTACTAAGTTTTATGTGCACAATAATGGTGGAATATTAATGGGGCATAACGATACGCCAACCTATGGCCTCCAATTGCCAAATAGTTCAACGCAACTCGTGGGGCAGGCTGTAGCATTTGCCTGGAATATCTTTAGTGATGAGCGAATAAAATCCGATCTGCAGCCACTTCAATATGGATTGAAAGAAATCCTTCAGTTGGAAGCTATATCCTATTTACATCATAGTTCATCTACGGATGAGAATGGGAAGATTCAACAAGGTAGTCATGCGAGCCACGATATTGGATTTAGCGCGCAAGCAGTATACAAGATATTGCCCGAAGTGGCCAATAAGCCAGCAGATGAAAGCATTTCCTTGTGGAGCATGAATTATACCAAACTGATCCCGGTACTTGTACAGAGCATTCAGCCTGCAGATGCTGATTTCGGCTCAGGAGCAAGAAAGAAAGCGAATCGCCCAGGACCTTCACGATAGTCTGGGAGGGATGTTGGCTACACTCAAATTACAGGCATCGCAGGTGTTGGATAGTACCAGGCGGCCATCTGAAGAGGATGTAAAGCAGTATACCCTATTCCTGGATTCCATTGGGTCTGAAATCAGGCGCATCTCACATAACATGATGCCTTTCGCCCTGATCCGTATGGGGCTTGATACAGCCCTCGAAGATCTCGCCAACTCCATTCAAGCTCAGAAGAAACTGCAGGTATCCTTTCAATCCATTGACTATGAAGACAGCCTGTCCAAAGAAAAGGAGATCACCTTATATCGTATCGCACAGGAATTGTGTGCCAATACTCTCAAACATGCTGAAGCCTCTCATCTCCTGATACAACTCAGCCGCCATAATGGATCCGCTACCCTTGTCGTGGAGGATGATGGCCGGGGATTTGAATCCCTTACAGACGAAACCAATGGAATAGGTCTTGAAAGTATCCGCTCCAGAGTATTATATCTCGGAGGTGAACTAGAGGTGATGACCGGCAAGGGAGAGGGCACAAGTGTCACGATTCATGTTCCTGTCGTATGATCAGCGTACTGATAGCTGATGATCATCAGATCCTCCGTGACGGTCTTCGCAGAATGTTGTCGGAGGAAGAGGGCATCCGAGTCGCCGGAGAAGTTTCCAATGGACAGGAAGCTATTGATTTTGCAGAGAAGCATGCGGTAGATGTCATCTTGATGGATATCAATATGCCGGTTATGGATGGAGTGGAAGCGACCACGCGTATTCGTGCGCGTTTTCCGTCAATTCACATTTTATGTCTTACGATGTTGGATCAGGTGAGTTTTGTCCAACTTATGTTGCGCAATGGCGCCAACGGATACCTTTTAAAAACGGCGGGGAAAGAGGAACTGATGACGGCGATCCGGACTGTTCATTCCGGGAGACGATATCTGGGCGAAGAATCCACGGAATTATTGATTGAAAAAATAGCCCGCCAGCCATCAGGTCCCAGATCGGTTTTACCCACACTCACACGAAGAGAAAAAGAAGTCCTCAGATTGATTACGCAAGGGCTGTCGGACAATGAAATATCGTCACGGCTTTTTATCAGCGCCACAACTGTGGAATCCCATCGTAAAAACCTCCGCTCCAAACTGGGCGCTCGAAATTCGGCGGAAATAGTCCGCATTGCCATGGAAAGAGGTTTAATGGACTAATCCGGGTCACTAGTGTTCAAAATAAATTTGGAAAAAAGCCACTTGATTGTTAAACTTCCAAACCGACAAATTCATTCAGACAGTGAAATAAATCATCCCGTTATTAAAACAAAGAATTACAAAAACGAATTATTTTCAATTTGTAATCAGTTCTGTTTTTTAGCCTTCAGAACAGTGCCACCTCTCCTTACGCAAAATAATTTCTTCATTTACCTTTCCTTATTTGCTAAATATTTGACAATGTGTGTATGCTTACAAAGTGTGAATCATGTAACATATTTCTAAAATTATGTAAAGCTCTTCATTATCAAGTTCTACATCTTACACTGTATCAATTCAGTTACAAACCAAATTTTATAAAAATGAAAAATAAAATAAATGAAAGCTGCATAGCCGCTTGTGAAATATGCGTTGACACATGTGAAACCTGTTCAATAGAAAACAAAGGAAAACCAGGAATGGAATATTCTGTAAAACTTTGTATTGCTTGTAAAGATGCTTGCAACGAGCTAATTAATGCAAGTAAAAACAATGAAAATAATTTAGATGCACTTTACAAAATATGTGAAGACGCCTGTATCGCATGTGCAACCGAATGTGCAAAACATTCTGACATGCACCATTGCAAAGTATGTGCAGATGCTTGTACCAAATGTGCTGCAGAATGTAAAGCTATGCTTGCAATAGCAGCGTAGCACTAATTCTTTGGCGACTACCTTGAGGGTATTAAAAACTTACGTGTAACTTGTCTTGAGATCGTGCATATTAGTATTTTTTGAGTTACTAGAATAACCTTTAAATACTGACATTCAATATTATGTAAGATCGTTTTTTTGCTTTTTTAACCGCTCAACGCGTTATAAACTATGTTAAGATTCATCTCCATCGTTGTTTTGTTAGAGGAGAAAGAACTAGTATATATCAAGAGTTTACAGTTATGATTAGTATTATTATTCCAACCTATAACGAAGAAGACAATATCATTGCAACTTTAAAAAGTATTCACTTAAATGGGAATATCCATTTAATAAAAGAAATTATAGTGGTAGATGGAGGAAGTTCAGATAAGACAATAGAGAAGGCAAATGACTGTGGTGCGCGGATAATCGTTTCTCAAATAAAAGGTCGTGCGGCGCAAATGAATGAAGGAGCAGCAGCTGCTTCAGAAAAGATATTACATTTTATACATGCTGACTCAATATTGCCCAAACATTTTGACACAGATGTGGTAAGGGCGATAAACAATGGATACGAAGCCGGTTGTTTCAGGCTTGCATTTGATTATGATCATTGGTTCCTGAAATTAAATTGCTGGTTTACACGGTTTGACAAGAGTGCGTTTCATTACGGAGATCAGAGTTTATTCATTACAAGTGATCTATTTAACAAATTGCATGGATTTAACGAAAGATATATTGTATTCGAAGACCTTGATATAATAAGAAGAATCAAAAAACATTGTAAGTTTAAAATTCTTAAAAAGAACATCACCACATCTGCCAGAAAGTATGTAGAAAACGGAGTCTTTAAAATGCAAATAGTTTTTTATAGAATGTATATTATGGAACAACTTGGAGCAACCCAGCAACTATTGGTGAACGTCTTACGTTCGAGCATCAAACAAGATAAAATTTAATCGGAGCCATGATCAGCATTATTATTACTGTCTACAATGAAGTGGATTTTATAGTAAAAACGCTGAGTCATTTAAACGTATTAAAAGAACAAGCAAAATTTGAAGTAGTTGTCAGTGACGGTGGAAGCACTGATAATACAGTAGAAGCAGTGAGGACCTATGCCATAATTATTAATGCACCAAAGAGCAAAGCAAATGAATCGACCTCAAAGTATGCAAAAGGCGTTATTTTAAGGATATAACCTATACAGAAGATGATTAATACTAAATATAAATACGATCTTATAGTCATTGGTGCTGGTTCAGCAGGAATAAGCGTTGGGTTTTTCATGCAAAAAGCTGGCTTTAAAATATTAATGATTTCTCGCAAAGATGAGGAGATTGGTGGCGATTGTTTAAATGACGGTTGTATTCCGAGCAAAGCATTGATACATGTAGCACGAAAAGCCTATGCGGCAAGAACCGCATCTCGATTCGGGTTGACTGTATCAGGTAAGGTGGATATTAAAAAAGCAATGAAATATGTTTACAGCAGGCAGGAAATTATCCGGGAACACGAGGATGCAAAGGCGTTGCGTAAAAGGGGAATTGATGTTGCACTGGGAGAAGCAAAATTTGTAAATAAAAAACAGGTTGAAGTAGCGGGTGAAATTTATGAATCAAAAATAATAGTGATAGCAACGGGATCATTACCTATAAAATTGAAAATCCCCGGAACGGAGCATATAAAATATTATGACAACAAAACCATTTTTCATATCGATGAATTGCCTGACCGATTGTTGATTATCGGGGGCGGGCCTATCGGAATTGAAATGGCCCAGGCTTTCGCAAGGTTAGGAAGCAACGTTACTGTAGTGGATATGCAGAACAGAATACTCCAGCATGATGAAGCCTCTGTTGTTGAAATACTTTACGATAAATTGCAGCAGGAAGGTATTGAATTTTACTTGGAAACTGTTATCGAAAGCTTTTCCTCGCCTCATGAAGCCATATTAAAATTAAAGAGTGGTGCATGTGTAACTGTATCTTTTGATGCCGTATTTGTTGGAATAGGCAGGAGGCTGGAATTAGATTCGCTTGAGCTAAAGAATGCGGATATTGCTGTAAAGGACAGAAGTATTATTAGCAATAAATACCTGCAAACAACAAACAAAAATGTTTTTGTATGTGGTGATATTGTCGGTGATCTGATGTTTTCACATGCTGCCGAATTTCATGCTCGTATATTGATTAATAACTTTTTCTCACCGTTAAAAAAGAGATTAAACAATGATCATATGTCCTGGGTGACTTTTACTGACCCAGAGGTTGCCACCTTTGGTTTAAGTGAAAAACAATTAAAGGATAGAAGCATTAAATATGAAAAACTGGAACAGGATCTCAGTGGCGACGATAGGGCAATTACAGATAATTATCAGTACGGCAGAATTATACTCTACATAAGCAAGGGCAGCATTTTCAAAAAAGAGAAAATCCTCGGTGGCACAATGGTGGCTCCAAATGCAGGAGAAATTATTCAGGAGTTAATTCTGGCAAATACATCGGGTTTATCAATAAAGAGTATTTTCAACAAGATATATCCTTACCCTGTTGCTTCAAGGGTAAACCAACATCTGATTGTAAAACATAAAGAGAAAGCACTTACTCCGGGATTGAAACAATTATTACATGTTGCTTTTAAAATATTCAGCTAATGGAATGGTGGGAAACATTCAAGGATTGGTTTTTTAGCCTCGGTGAAAAATACCATGTAAATCCGTACATCTTTGGAGGTATCTATCTGGGTGCAGTGCCATTATTTTTTCTTTGCGTAAGCTGGACAGTCAGAAGAATAAAAAATAAAAGATCATTTGCAATCCCGATACTGTTAACAGGCCTGTGTTTTATATCTGCTTATGTATATCTTATTATAGTGGGTGAAAACATTCCGGTATGGGTATATATTTTTATTGGCTTAATGGTAGTTTATGGTATTTATTCTACTATTAAAAAGATAAAGGAAAAAACAAAAAAGTAAAATATGATACCAAATGATGAAAATGCAAAACTGCCACCGGAACAAAGACCTTTCAGGGTGCTCATTATTTCCGGTTCTGGCAGAAGACAATATAACTGTCCGGGTGTTGACAGCAAATCAAGAACACTCATGCTGAAGATGGCAGAAATGCTGCCGCAGGACTGGGAAATTGACTACGAAGATCTGGGAAATGTGTATGCAAGAGAACATATTCAAAGTTGCAATGCCTGTGTTTCCACATCAATGGCTTTGTGCGTGTGGCCCTGCAACTGCTACGAAAAAGACAGCAAGAAAGAGCCTGATCTGATGTGGAATTTGGATCTTTATGCAAGGCTTGATATGGCTGATGCATGGGCTATCATTGGTCCTATTAACTGGTACAGTTGCAGCAGCAATTTAAAATTGATGTTTGACCGGTTGGTTTGCATGAATGGTGGAAATCCTGATGAGGAAACTATCGGACACAAAGACCCGGTGAAAGCCATGGCGCTGGAACATACCGCACATTGGAAAGAAATGAGTGTCAATCATCTTGAAGGAAGAACCGCTGCCTTTTTTGGTTATGGTGATGATGGCGGAGATGAATTTGGTACAGATGGCCGGCCAAAAATATTAATTCATAAAAATTATTTCAATCCGGAAGAAGAGCCCTTTGAAAACGACCGGCTTGCTTATCAACCTTTAGTTTGGCAATGCAGATATGGCGGTGTGGAAGTACCGGATCATTTATGGACCTATCAACTCATTGGAAAGAATAAAAAATACAGCGATACGCAAGCAGAAGATATGGTAAAAGAAGATACCTTCATGCAGGGATTTCATACATGGGTAAAAGATTTTCAAAGCTTTGTCATGAAAAAGGGGAAAGTAAAACCCGGAAAATACAGAGCTTACGGATATACGCCACCATCGCATATATGGGCAAATGTAAAGGACGGGATTAATTATTTTAAAATGATGGTCGGCAAGTCTCCAGAAGGTTCTTCTCCGCAAATACAGGAAGACCTGAATTTAAGTAAGGATGCAACATGGCATACTAAAAAAGGGGAAGGAGAAAAATTAAGAGACCATGATTAAATCCATTTTTGATAGTTATGGCACACCCATACTGATAGGGTTATTTGCTATCCTTTTTTTACTTGAAACCAAGTTTCGATTACGAGAAAGAGTACAGAGCAGATGGAAGCGAATATTCATCAACTTCATTGTTTCCATTCCTGCTTTTGCACTGCTGCGTATCCTGTTTATTCCCTCCATGGTGTGGCTGGCCGCACAAAACCAGCAGTGGAAATTCGGACTAAATCATTTACTTGATCTTCATCCATGGCTCATTTTGGTTATTACATTTGTATTGCTCGACTATAGCAATTACATATGGCATATTATGTTGCATAAAATTCCTTTGCTTTGGCGATTTCACGTCGTCCATCATACCGATCTTGATCTGGACATTACCACTGCTTTTCGTTTTCATTTCGGTGAGATGATAGGCTCCATTTTATTTCGCGGTGTAGCGATCATTTTAATTGGCGCTTCTCCACTAATGGTGCTCATTTACGAAATAGCCTTTGAAGCTGCCTCTCAATTCCATCACAGCAATATAAAAATGCCTTTTCGGTTAGAGAAGGCATTGAATTATTTAATTGTAACGCCACGGATGCACGGCATTCATCATTCCATTATTAAAAAAGAAACGGACAGTAATTATTCCATCATTTTTTCTTTCTGGGACCGAATACACAAAACGGTTCGATTGAATGTCCATCAAAATGAAATTGTCACGGGAGTTCCACAATATGCTAATGAAAGGGAACTAACAATCGGCAATCTTTTAAAGATGCCTTTCACAAAAATTCATGAATGGAAAGATAGTGAAAGAACCTTCGACGAGAATGTCAATCAAATGAAGCAGTAGAAAATAACACTTCTAAATAATACTTAGGGCAAAACCTACACGCTACGACACGACAACTCCACAGCGATATCCTGATACCACCTTGCGACATACTCATACTTCGGGTTGTTACGCCCCCTTATAAGTGACGCTCACCCGCTGGAATTTCTTTCATTAAAGAACTATATTTACCATTCAAGGCACACATAGATACCTCGAAAAATGAACACAAAAATTACGTTAAAATATAATGTTACCCCGCAAAGGTTACTTGTGCTATTCCCGATCATTTTGGCAACTTGCGTTGTGCTCACACTGATGCTGGATATGGTGGAATCCAGGTTTCATGGTTCGTCATTTTACTTTTCTGAATCCTTTTTATTCAGTTCGTTTTGGTGGATATTCCTGCCATTTTTGGTCGGACAATTTACATTTGCTGGCCCCAAACGAGCTTGGACAAACGCACGGCTACATTCGGGGTTGGGTTAAAACCGATGCAGATGTTTACTATTTCATTTATACCGTAAGACCAGGAATCTATCCAACAAAAGATGAACCCGATCACATTCACATAACCGTGAAAGAACCTAATAACTTAAACGAATACTATATAGATGATTTTGTTTTTGATGATGACAAAATGTTGACCACCGCCAAACGCAAGAAAATGGAAAACCGTTGTGGTAGTGGAGTACTGCGTATGGTTCAAAAAGGTGATCTGCTCGTAGGGGAACGAAATATCATATTAGGATTAAATATTCCTGACTATCCCACTGATTTACCCAATGACATCAACTCCGGGAGAAGTATCGGAGAAGATGTTATTTCTTTTATACCCTATCACGCCTGGGGGCCTGACATAGGAACAAGGACTTGCCCAATATGCAAATATGGCTGGTATCACGGAATACTCTATTTCGTAGGCAATCATCCAAATGGGGATGAGATAAAACAGTGGTTGACTTTCTTTGAGTATGAAAGCAATAAAAGGGCAAAGTACTTAAAGGTCTATTTTGTCTACGGCAATGACCTCAACTATACAAAAAGCGAAAGGGAAAAAGAATTGGCAACACTTGGAAAGGAATTACAATTAGAAAAGGTTGCCTTGACTTTTGTGCCCTCCTTTTCAGACCATGAATCCGAAGTTGACCTGAACAACATAAGTCAAGAGGCTGAGAATACATTTATCCTTTACAAACGTAGTACGATAGTGGATCGATTTGTCAATTTAAAACCAAGTCAGGACCATTTCAATCTAATCAGCAATCGACTTGACCAAACGATAAATGAATACTTTGACTTACCTAAACTCGGACAGCGTTGAAGACGGGTATCCAATAACCTTGTGATGGCTCGAAAAATCCAAGCGAAGTAAAGACGATATAGAAATGAATATTGTAGGACGATCTAAAAAGAGATAATTGCAAAAGCAATTCATTTGCTACGCGCTTACTCATGCTCCTCAATTAATCCCATAGATCCACATCGGTGGAATATTATTGAAGACATATTTCACTTTGTGTAAGGGAAGCCCACGATAAAACCATTTCATTACAGGAGGCATGTAGGTAAAGAACCTATAAGCAGCCCCATGATTAGTTTGCTCGAGGATGGCCGCAAAGATCATGCGGCTGATTTGTTTTTGTAAAAACGGAAGGCTGGAGACGATGAGGTCCGCTTTGGGCAGGTTCATCTCGTTCAGGATTTCATTCATACGATGCGCACTGTCATGTATGACGGTAACTCGATTGCCATATTTGTTACGCAATAGTTCCACATAGGTTTCTTCCAGTTCGATGAGGATGATGTGTGTACCTGGTTTGCTTTTCGCGATAATCTCGTTTGTAAACGTGCCATTACCGGGGCCTAATTCCACAACGGTGTGAATCGTATTCCAGTCCACTCCGGATACGATGGCCCTGCCGGCAGCCTTCGAACTTGGGATCACCGAGGCATTACGAAGTGGGTTTTTGAGGAAATTAAGGAGGAAAAGGGATCGCTCTCTCCACACATTATGATGTACCAAATGGGTGTCCGCCACAGAGGCAACGCCCACGTTTACAGCGACTTCTGTCAATTGATTGTGAATGCTTTCCCGCATGGCTGGTACTTAAAAATGAGTTGCAAAAGTAGGGCTATGGAGGGGATTATTCTCTATTCCATGGAAAATGGTGGATCGGCCCATAAGGATCATCCGTTTTGCGGAAACCATAGGAACCGAAATAATCACGCTGAGACTGGATAAGATTTGCGGTCGGAAATCGCAATGAAGCACCTGCAATGTATTGTGAAGCTGCTACCATGCAGGGCGTAAAGATGGTTTCTGAAGACGCCATTTGTGTGATGCGTCGTAACCCCGGCCATGCAGAAGCGATCTTACTCTTGATATCGGGATGTAAGACAAGCTCATCATCCCAATTTTTCCAAAGATTGACAAATCGATTCATTAATGAAGAACGGATGACACATCCATTGGTCCATATGCGTGATAGCTCTGAAAGATCTATATCCCAATGGTACTGCTTTGACACTGCCCTGATGATAGAAAACCCTTCATGATAATTGATGATCCTGGCGAGTTGATATGCATTATAAAGATCTGTCGTGCCCATCGCCGCATTTTTCCTGGCTTGTGAGGCCGTCACTTCATCGAGGTGAACACGAATATGCCGTTGACCTGACAGGAAGCGGGCATGCAAAGCTGCTGTGATCATCATGGCAGGAATACCGGAAGACGCAGCAGCCGTTACGGCCCAAACGCCTGATCCACGATGGCTGGCACTATCTACTACAGAATCAATCACATACTGGCCATTTTCTTTTTGTCTGAGTATTTTTAATGTGATATCAAGCAGATAGCCGGAAGCATCCGTTTCTTTCCAACCTGACATCACTTCGGCAATATGATCAGGCGTCAATCCAACTGCCCACCTGAGCAAGGAATATACTTCAGCTATTAATTGCATTTCTGCATATTCAATTCCGTTGTGAATGATCTTGACAAAATGGCCTGCTCCTTCCGGTCCGATATAGGCACAACAAGGTGTTCCATCGACTGCTGTTGCAGCCATACTTTTTAAAACAGGCGCAGCAATCTCATATCCTTCCCGGCTTCCGCCCGGCATGATAGATGGCCCATTCAGGATGGCATCATTACCACCTGAAAAACCAGACCCTAGAAAATGTATTCCTTTTTCTTTCCAAGCATTAACTCTCCGGGTCGTATCATCATAATGCGCATTGCTACCTTCGATGAGGACATCCCCTTTTGACAAAAAAGGTAGTAATGTGTTGAGAAAAACATCTGTCTGATGGCCCGGTGGCAACATCATAAAAATGATACGCGGAGATGGCAGGCTTTGTGTAAAACCACTTAAGTCAATATAGACACTCGCATTTTGCAATTCCGGAAACTGATGGTCAATACGCCTAAAAGCTTGTGGTCCCTGGCTATCAACATCAGGATGAAACAAGGACAATGCAACGTCCCTGGTCACAAGGTTTCTGCCCAGGTTGCATCCCATGGCCCCTAATCCTATAATTCCAACTGATGGCTTCATATATGAATTCTTTTAACCAAACGAACACAAGCAACTCCAATAAGCACGCCAACTAATGTAAAAAGCAATTTTAATCCTGAATGACAGGTCTTGTCAGAAAGATAAGACTCCCTTTACCTTCGGCTAATACAAGACAACAATATTGTGCAGGATGGCCGATGATCTTAGCTTTTATTTCTTCAACCTGCTCAATCATGACCAATCCCTTGATGTAAAACTCTTCAAGGGTCGAAACATTGACCGACCACTCACCTGTGACAAGATGCCGGTCAGCAATAGGCAGCCCCACATTGACTTCCTGTTGATGAAATATAAAAACAGGATAATTGGAAACCCCTTCATTGATGACTCCTTCAAAGGCCTCCTGCATCAATCCATGGTATTGATTGATTTCTTCCCCGAACCGCTCGAGATAGACTTCCTTTTTCATTTTCGTTCTAATAAAGCTACACATTCGATATGATGCGTGTGCGGAAACATATCGACCGGTATAGCTGTGATGACTGAATATAAAGGACTCAACATTTTGAGATCTCTGGCTTGTGTCGCAGGATTACAACTCACATACACAATACGCTGTGGGGCTGCAGCCAGCAGGTGTTTGATGACATCCGGATGCATGCCTGCACGCGGAGGGTCTGTAATGACGACATCCGGTTTTCCATGCCTCAATACAAATGCTGGATCAAGCAACATTTCAACTTGTCCAACCACAAAATCGGTGTTGGCCAACTGGTTGAGTGCTGCATTTTTTCTTGCATCGGCTATTGCTTCTGCAATCAATTCTATACCCACTACCCGCTTGCAACTATCTGCCATATAAATACCCAAACTACCCACCCCACAATACAAATCATATACATTGTCGTCCGGCTGTAAAGAGGCCAGTTGTTTTGTCAATGCATACAGATTGGCGGCCTGGACACTATTGGTCTGGAAAAAAGATTTCGGACCGATATGAAACCGTACATGATCAAGCTGCTCAATCAAGCTTTCACTTCCATACTCGTGTTGTGCTGTCAGATCATGTATCGAGTCATTGACTTTGAGATTGATACAGGAATAGATCGAAACCACCATAGGAAATTGAGCAGCAATCTTATCCACCATTACTTTAATCCATTCGAGATTGGCTTCCCCGACCACTAGCACGATCATCGCTTCACCGGCCAGGTTAGTTCGAACGATTACATTGCGGATAAAGCCTGCTTTATTTCTCAGATTATAAAACGGCCACGCCTGTTCGATCGAAAGTTTTTTAATAAACAGTCTGATCGCATTCGATGGATCGGCCTGCAGGTAACAATGATGAATGTCCAGGACTTTATCAAATGCCCCGGGGAGATGAAAACCAATCCCGTCTTTTTGAAAGACTTCTTCGGATCTCATCTCTTCGTCTGTCAGCCAGCGTTTATCTGAGGCCGTAAATTCAAGCTTGTTCCGATAATATTGCTGCTCGGGTGCTCCAACTATCGGCTGTATGATCGATGGATCAAGCTCCCCAATTCGCTGAAAAGCATCTCTTACTCTTTTGGCTTTGTACTGGAGCTGGGCCTTATAGTCCATATGCTGCCATTTGCAACCGCCGCACAATCCAAAATGACTGCAAAAGGGCTCTGCCCGATCGGATGAAAGTTTTGAAAAGGAAGTGGCTTTTGTGATAAACATCCCTTTCCTTTTTTCCAGCGCTATAGCATCTACGAAATCTCCCGGCACGGCGCCCTTCACCAGGATAATCCGACCGTCCTCACAGCGGCCTATGGCAAGGCCTTCTTCAGCAGTGTCAATGATATCAACGTTTTGGAATTGTTTCCGTTCTTTTCTGGCTCCTCTGTTCATGGGGCAAAGGTAGGGAAAAGGCAGAGGCGGAGGCGGAGGCGTAGGGCAAAGAGGCAGATCGAAGCGCAGCGTAGATCCCGCCCTCATACGGGCGGCTGGAGAGTATAAGGTAAGTAAGCAGTTAAGAAGTGATTAATAAGCAGCTAATGAAACGTGAGGCGTGTGAGACTGTGAGGCGAAGGCGTGAGTTGTGTGAGGCGTGAGGCGTGAGGTACCATTTGAGTCTGGAAGCTGATAGCTGGAAACTGATAGCTGATCCTTAAAAATTATTCAAATAATCTGCTGTGGAAGCATTGATGACCTGAAGGGCTTCTTCTCTGCCGTAGACATCTGGGATCTCGACGGTTTGCGTGCCTTCGGGAGCGCGTTTATAGGTGAGAAAATAATGTTTTAGCCGGTTGATGATCCCTTCAGGTAGTTGATGGAGGTCTTCATAGTGGGCATACATGCCATCCTGGAGCAATACGGCTATGATTTTGTCATCCGCTTCATTTTTGTCGATCATCCTGAAGCCGCCGATTGGTTTGGCCTGCACGAGGATATTTCCCTGGGCTATCCGATGTTCAGTCAGGACGAGAATGTCCAGCGGATCTCCATCTCCTTTGATACCCTTTAATCCTGTCTTTGCCATGCACCAGGCTGCGATTTCATCATGACAGTAAGTCTGTGGAATAAACCCATACAATGCAGGCACAACATTGGAATACAACTGAGGCCTATCCACTTTAAGGAGCCCACTGGCTTTGTCGATTTCATATTTGACCGTATCCGACGGTGTGATCTCGATATATGCGGTTACGACCTCTGGGGCGCTTGGACCTATATTGACACCATGCCAGGGATGAGAAATGTATCGTTCAGCCATAGGGGTAAAGGTAACAGTTCGTAATTTGTAGTTTATAATTTATAGCTTATAGCTTATAGCTTATAAAGAAAACCATTTGCCATGCACCATCATTAATTGCAGTGAAAATCATATCTCCCCTCTTTTCCGGAAAAAACCTTTTCTAAATGGAATACCGTTCATAAGAGAGGGGGCGTGGGTAAGTTCTGAAGAATCATGATTACAGAATCTAACAACAATCAATAGCCAATAGCCAAGTAGAAGGGAAAAGTAAATTTTAATTTTCGCCCTGAATGAAGCTCATCGGCAAGTCAAATCATATCTCCCCTCTCTCCAGTAAAAAAACTGTT
>JBBRDL010000045.1:0-25693 GCA_038203965.1 Chitinophagales bacterium
CCCAACCGGGAAACGGATGGTTCGACAAGATCACCAACCGGAGAAAGGGATGGTTCGGCATGCTCACCAACCGTAGATAGCTATGGTTCGACAAGCTCACTAACCGTGAAACTGATGGTTCGGCAAGCTCACCAACCGGAGAAAGTGATGGTTCGGCAAGCTCACCAACCGGGAAACTGATGGTTCGACAAGCTCACCAACCGGAGAAAGTGATGGTTCGGCAAGCTCACCAACTGGAGAAAGTGATGGTTCGACAAGATCACCAACCGGAGAAAGTGATGGTTCGACAAGATCACCAACCGGAGAAAGTGATGGTTCGGCAAGCTCACCAACCGGAGAAAGTGATGGTTCGACAAGATCACCAACCGGGAAACTGATGGTTCGACAAGATCACCAACCGGAGAAAGTGATGGTTCGGCAAGCTCACCAACCGGAGAAAGCGATGGTTCGACAAGCTCACCAAACGGAGAAACTGATGGTTCGACAAGCTCACCAACCGGAGAAACTGATGGTTCGACAAGATCACCAACCGGAGAAAGCGATGGTTCGGCTAGGCTCACCGACAGGGAAAAAGAACTGTTGACTGCTGACTGTCACCTCTCCCGCTGCCGCTGAATTTCATACAAGATGATCCCGGCGGCGACAGAGACATTGAGGGAATCAAGCTGCCCTGCCTGTGGGATGAAAACGATATTATCAACCAGTCGTAACAATTCCGGAGCGACACCCTCCCCTTCTGATCCCATGATGATGGCAAGAGGTTGTGTAAGATCAACATCAGTGAGTGGTGTGCGACCTTTTTCATCAGCAGCAATGACTGTAAAGCCACTGTCTTTGAGGAAGCGTGCTGCGGTGACAAGATCCCTGACTCTGCACAACGGAATGCGTAGCAAAGCACCGGCTGATCTTTTGACAGCATCCGCATTGATCTGAGCAGATTCCCTGACAGGAAAGACTATCCCATCAGCACCCAGCACCTCTGCGGAGCGGGTGATGGATCCGAAATTGCCTACATCCGTGACCCTGTCGAGGATCATGAGGAGCGGTACAGCACCGGATTCAAAGAGCTGAGGGACCAGCGCTTCAAGATCAGTATACTCTACCTGCGACCTGAAAGCTGCTACGCCCTGATGATTGGTGCCGAATTTATCCAGCTTCTCTTTTGGTACCTTTTGGATGGGGACTTCCAGCTTTTTACACTTTTCGACCACATCCGGAAAGCTTGCCAGCCTGTCAAGTAGCACTTTATCAATGGTTTGACCATCATCCAGTGCCTCCAGCACGGTATGCCTGCCGATGATGACCCAGTTACCTTTTTTTGTCATATATACGGCCAAGATAGAGAAGAATATACATCAAGACCAACAGAGTAGGATGGATTGTTTAATTTTAGGCTTGCATTTATTTACAATTCTGACTATGAAACAACTTCTGCTCCTTCAGGCAGTATTCCTACTGTCTTTTTCCTTCATGAATAATTCGTACGGCCAATCTGCGGATTTACTTGAAAAAGCCTATCAACACATTGAATCCAAATACGGACTTTCCAAAACTGCAGTTGGCGATCTAAAAATCAAAAGCCAGTATCGCTCATCGCACAACCAGGCAGAACATGTCCATTTCAATCAAACCTTTGGCGACATTGATATCATCAGCTCTGAAATCAATCTTACCATCCTGAAGGACGGCTCTATCATCAGTATCGGACATAACCTGAAAGCCCTTGATCAATTTCCGGTTTTACCAAAACAACCCTCACTATCTGCAGGAGAAGCAATACCCATAGCAGCGGGCTCTCTCGGACAAGTGAGTCGATCTGTTCCGGCAATCATAAAACATACATCGGATGGCACACCTGTTTTTGACAAATCCAATATCAGTCTTCAGGATATTCCTGTGCAGCTCGGGTACCTCCCTACCCCATCAGGTGAATACAGATTAGTCTACACCATGCTCATAGAATCTGCCAGCAAAGGAAAAGTGTACCAGTCGATCATAGATGCAGTCACCGGACAATCTGTTGCAAACGATATCATGACACTTCAATGCAAGTTTGAACATGGATACCTGGCGCATAACGAAGAATGCTTAGAAGAAAAATACACATCAATCTCCACCGCTGCATTGACTACTTCGTCGACGACTATGATGCCAGGACAATACCGTGTACTTCCTGTGAGCATAGAAAGTCCAAGTCATGGCAATTTCGAGTTGTTGACTGGCGTAGATGATGTCGATGCTTCCCCTTTTGGCTGGCACGATATAAATGGAGCCATCGGAGCGGAATACACGTATACAAGGGGAAATAATGTATATGCGTTTCTCGATCGCAACTGGGACTATTTTCCGGATCTCAATATTGATGGTGGCGCAAACCTCATCTTTGATTTTCCGTACGACAACAATGCCGAACCTGTGACCAATCAGAGCATCGCAGTGACCAATCTTTTTTACTGGAACAATGTCATGCATGATTTTTCTTACCAATATGGTTTTGATGAAGCGGCAGGAAATTTTCAGGAGAATAATTACACCAACAACGGCGCTGAAGGTGATTATATCGAAGCTCATGCACAGTTTGGGGACAATAATCCTTCCACCTGCGGTGACCAGGCTAACAATGATGTAGACTGTATCAACAACGCAGATTTTTCAATTGTACCCGATGGCTTCAATGGCCGTATGCGCATGTTTACGTGGAACAGGGACAACAGTAGCAAGTTTCTCGATGTGCTTGAGCCTACGGATCTGGCAGGAAAAATACTGACCGGTCTTCCGGAATTTGGTTTTGATATCACGACCGTACCTATCACAGGTGAAGTAGTCGTCATTGATGATGGAAGTTTTGATCCTACGAAAGGTTGTAACCCAGTAGCAGCAAACCAGAATCTTACAGGAAAAATAGCCCTCATCGACAGAGGAGTATGTGACTTTAGCCTTAAAGTTTATAATGCACAGGAGGCAGGCGCTATCGGTGCGATCATTTGCAACTTTGAAGATGTGGTCATCCCCATGGGCACAGGAGAGAATGGAGAGGATGTCACGATTCCTTCCGTATTTATCAGTAGTGTCGAATGTAACAGAATAAGGTTAGCAGCAGGAACTGGTCTGGTCATATCGCTTGTAGCACCAGAGTCAGGAGGACCACTGCTGCGTGATGGATCGCTTGACAACAGCATTATCGCCCATGAATATGCGCATGGTATTACATCCCGCTTAGTTGGTGGACCTTCAACAGCTTCATGTTTGTCTGCTGGGTTTGGCAATGCTGCTGAAGAAGCTTCCGGAATGAGTGAGGGATGGAGTGATTTTTTTGGGTTGATTACTACCGTTCAACCGGGTGACACAGGTGAAAAAAGAAGAGGAATCGGAACCTATGCCAATAAAGAAGCTACCAATGGACGTGGAATACGAAAATATCCTTACTCCACAGACATGACCATCAATCCGTATACCTATGCGGATATCATACTTGAAGCAGAGCAATACGGCACAGGTACAGTATGGTGCACTATGTTATGGGATTTATACTGGGCTTTCAGTGATGTCTACGGATGGGATCCTGACCTATATCATGGTACAGGTGGAAATAATATCGCTATCCAATTGGTCATGGATGGACTTAAGATGCAACAATGTTATCCTGGTTTTGCAGATGCACGTAACGCTATCCTGGCTGCCGATATGATCAATAATGGAGGCGCAAACCAATGCCTCATCTGGAGCGTTTTTGCACGAAGAGGACTTGGCGATGATGCTTCACAAGGTGATCCGCATTCGTGGTCAGACGGAACGGAAGGATTTTTATTGCCTGTGGCGTGCAGGGATGATATCAACATTTCCAAAACCATGTCACCTGAGGTCATTGCCGGAGGAGAGATAGAAGTGGTCATCACTGTAAATAATTTTAAAAATTTCGCGTTGACAAATGTTTTCATTGAAGATCCAATCCCTGACGGATGCTCTTATCTGCCCGGGTCGGCCAATATAGAACCCATCACAGGAAACAGTCTCGTGTGGACTATTAACTCACTTGACCCGGATGAAGAAATCATCATTTCTTATTTATTAAAAACAGATCAAACCAAAAATTCTGTCCGTCAGTATTATGATGACATGGAGGGGACTGTTGAATTTCGATGGGATCTCGATTTTGATCCTGCCGGTTCGATCCTTAACCTGTGGACGATTCAGGACACCATCGTCAGAAGCGGTGAAGCTGCATGGCGTGTAGGAGCCATTAATGTTGAATCTAAACAAATATTACAAAACTTCGAGCCTTATTCCATTTCCGGCGATTACCCTGTCTACAGGTTTTACCAATATTATAATACCGAGGTAGGTATTGATGGAGGCTTTCTTGAAATCTCAACCGATGGTGGAGAACTCTGGGCATCGCTGGAGGACAAGATATTCCGTAACAGTTATCCCAGAAAACTGCAGTACAGCACATTTGCCATTCCAAACCTTGGTGCCTTTTCCGGTCGCAGTAATTTATCCAATGAGATGGAAGCCACCTATATTGACCTCAGGGATTATATTGGAGAAGATGACGTAAAAATCCGTTACCGTTTTGGAACGAATGAAACGAACGGAGGAGATGGATGGTATGTTGATGATACAGAAATCATGGATGCCATAGTCTACAACGCAGAAGTCTGCTTGAGTAGTGATCAATCATCTGCAATATGTGCGGAAGCTCCTGAACGTGGGACGATCGTTGATTCAGAAATCACCATCAGTACAGCTGATGAACTGACGCCCTCATCCTTTGCAATCCTACCTAATCCGGCGGGGAATGTGATCCAGGTCGTCAAGTCTGCATTGAAAGATGAAAATGCGGTCATCACTATTTATGATCTCACAGGGCAAATTCTTTCAACAACAGACTGGAATCTTGCTGCCGGAATCAATCAAAAGACCATTGCTGTCTCTTCATTTCCTTCGGGCATATATGTGATCCAGGTGAAAACAGGAGAAGGTATGCGAAGTGAGAAGTTTGTGAAAGAATAAAAAGAAATAAAAAAAAGAGGCGCAACTGGTTGCGCCTCTTTTTTTTATACGTTTTCTTCTTTCTTTTCTTCATCCACATCCAAATCCTCTTTTTTGGCATCATCGAAAAGCGAGGCGATGTCATTAAAGGTATTTTTCAGTTCACCGGCAATATCCCCGAGCTTATCTTTAGCTTCTTCCGTCAGATGGCCTGCTGCTTCTTTGAGTTCATTAAATTTCTCTTTCGCCTCGTCCTTGAGATGCGTTAATTTTTCTTTGGCGTCGTCGCTCAATTCACTGGCTGCTTCTTCCATTTTATCTATCCGCTCCTTTGCCGCTTCGCTGAGGTCATCCAGTTTCTCTTTAGCGTCCTCTTTAAAACCTGCAAATTTTTCTTTTGCCTCATCACTCATCTCACTGATCGTATCACCCATTTTATCTTCACGCTCTTTTGTTTTGTCCTTCAGTTCGCCGGCGAATTCTTTTCCATCGTCAGCCAAGTGCTGGGCTTTTTCTTTTACATCTTCAGCCACTGTCTCAGCGCCTTCTTTTACATCCTCTGGTTTTTCCCCGGTTTCCTTTTTAAGGTTATCAAAAAAGTCCCCTGCTTTATCCGCCTTTTCTTTAGCTTCTTCTTTCAGTTCTTTAAAGGTCTCTTCGATTTTATCACCGAGAACAGAAGCAACGGCACCAATGCTATCGCCTAAGTCTGTGAAGGATTCGCCAAGCGTATCCCCTATGGCTCCGAGTAAAGACTCTTTTGGTTTGCCTTTTGCTTTTCGGGCTTTCTCTTCTGCAATAGCTTCTGCTGCTTTTTCAAGTGCTTCGGCATCGACTTGATCCGCATTGGCATGAATCGTATCGGCTATTTTTTGTTTTACTGATTCTTTGGCTTCTTTCAATTCCTCTTTCAGTGCAATCTGTTTTTTCTGATCCTCAAGGAATTTCTTTTCGCGGTTGATACGCTCCTCTAATTCAGTCTTTGTTTTGACCATCTCAGCGAGTTTTTCATTTTTGGAATTCACCCGCTCATCAATCATTTTGAGTTTAGCCATCCGGAGTTGAGCTTCGAGCTGGCCATCGGTATTGGCTATACGATCATCCTGGAAATGCTTGTCCTTATCATCGCGCCGTATAGATTTTTCCATTTTATCAATGGCTGAAAGCAACCCTTCATAACGCCTGGTGAGACGATCCAGCGCAGAGGTATCCTTGATGCCTTTTTCTCCGAATTTCTTTTCTTTTACCGCCTTGAAGGCATTGTCAATCCGTTTCCAGATTTTAGCCCTGTCGCCTCTGGATAAGTCCGCATCCTTAAACTCCTGCTGGACACGCTTGAGGTCATTAAAAAGAGGCTGAAGTCCAAGGCCGCTTTTTATTTTTTCTTCTACCTCATCGAGTTTGGTATTAAATTTATCAGCAAACTCCCTGGAGACACGGTCCACCTCGGTATCGAGGTTTTTGCGCATATCCTTGAGTTGTGTAAATATATCATTGGTCATTTCACGCAATTGGTGACCGTGCTCGCGCATGAGGGTTTTATCAAAAATATTCTTCTGGATTTTTTCCCAGGTCTCCTTCATTTCCTCCCAACGCTGGTTCTTATAATTGTCGGAGCCCGTCAGTTTTTCTTTGATCTCCTTGAGTTCGTTCAGAAATGACAGATATAGCCTATTGGATAGGACCACAAAATGCCATTCGGTCTGTGCCCGTTGGAGGATATCTGAGCGGTCCACTTTCAATTCAGCAGGAATGAGACTGTCAGAAGCCGTCAACGGCCTGATGATATGGGTAAATCCTTCAGGAAAAGGCACTTCGTGGGATTCGCGCCATTCGTTCAGCATCAGGTTGTAAAACTCCTCAGTGGTGGATTCAAAGGGAAAGGTGAAAATGTCCACTACATTATCTTCAGCTCTCAGGCCGATAGCAATAAGGATTTTCTCATCCTTTTCATTGCTCCCCCACATTACGATTCTCGTCTTCATTACGTTTGATTTTGGTGTTACTTACTATGGTATCGTCTATTCATGATGGACTACTGTGTAAACATCGTCCGGTACGCTATATGTTTTTAAATCACTGCCAATTGTTCAATGGTGCAATGGTATGGTTTATTGTGTTGTCTTCGACAGGTCTCCCTGCTTTTCTGTCTTAATGATACCCTTTTCACAGAGATACTCTGCTATCTGGACCGCATTGGTGGCCGCTCCCTTCCTCAGGTTGTCAGCCACAATAAAAAGATTCCAGCAGCGAGCCCTGGACTCGTCTTTCCTTATTCTGCCTACCCAAACAGCATCCCGGCCTTCCGCAAGGATAGGCATAGGGTATTTATTGGTTTTGGGATCATCATACAGTTTTACACCCGGAGCTGCGGCCATGATATCCCTTATTTCAGTGATATTCGTATCAGCCCCAAGTTCGACATTGACTGATTCACTATGTCCTCCCAGTACAGGAACCCTGACAGCGGTGGCTGTCACCGGCAAGAAGGCTACCCCAATGATTTTCCGGGTTTCATGTACGAGTTTCATTTCCTCCTTCGTGTAATCATTTTCGAGGAAAACATCACAATGGGGAAGGCAATTGGCAAAGATAGGATAGGGATAAACCATGGCCTCCGGCACCTGGCCTTTCACCTCATCCTGGTATTGCTTTACCGCTTTCATACCTGTACCGGTGACCGCCTGGTAGGTGGAAACGATGATGCGCTGGATACCAAAATGCTGATGTAAAGGATTGAGCGCCACCACCAATTGAATAGTACTGCAATTTGGATTAGCGATGATTTTATCATCCGGCGTCAATATATGGCCATTGACTTCAGGCACGACAAGTGGAATTCCTGCCGTCATGCGCCAGGCTGAAGAATTATCTATCACTGTACATCCTACTTCGGCAAACCTGGGGGCCCACTCTTTCGAAACAGATGCACCGGCAGAAAACAAGGCGATATCAGGGCGAGCTGAGAGGGCGTCCTCCATAGACACGACCGTGTGCTCTGCTCCGTTAAACATGATTTTTCGGCCGATGGATTGCTCGGACGCAACGGGCAGCAGCGTGGTCACCGGAAAAGCCCTTTCTTCCAGCACTTTCAACATTATCTGACCCACCAATCCGGTGGAACCTATTACGGCTACTTTCATTTGATCATTTATTGATTACGGATACAAAGGTAGTCAGTCTGAACATTTTCAACATGGGTCGTTTTTTTTAGGAAATGGGGATAAATAGTCATCCCATTCTTACCCGCTTTGTACCCTTCGACTATTCTTAGGTCCCTGAGCTTGTCTAAGGGGAGACCCGGCTCGATTTTTCAATTTAATACTCTTCCAAATGCTAAAGAAATAACGATTCAACTGTCGAACTAAAGCCGCTTTGGAGTACCTTCGAAAAATGAAATTTATTCTTTCCGGCATTCTGTTTTATTTGATCTTACTAACTCCCATTTTCGGTCAGTTTACCGAAGATTTTTCAAATGGCCATCTCGATGTATGGCAAGGAGATAAGGTCAATTTTATAGTCAATGGCAATCAACAACTGCAGCTCAATGCACCGGAAGGTTCAACCACTTCGTGGTTGTATGCTCCAGTGACGTATACTGACAGCATGGCTTGGGATCTCTACCTTAAAATGGACTTTGCACCATCTACTAGTAACCAACTCAGATTATACCTGGGTGTCAGCTCCACTGATCTTGCTACCGCCTCCGGATATTTTCTTGAAATAGGTGCGAGCGGCGACCAGGATCCACTGGAACTAAAATATCTCCATACCGGCAGCAGTGAATCGATTGCCGCTTCTGCTCCGGGCTTTGCGGGTACTGAACCGGTCGAACTCTCGCTACGCGTAATCCGAAAGAGCAACGGAAGGTGGGAATGCTTTTCTACCAAAAATGCAGTACCTGAATTATTATTTACGGCCTCCCATGATTTACTGCCGTTGACTGAATTATCTTTTTTTGGTATGCTCTGCCGATACACAGCTACCCGAAGAGATAAATTTTTCTTTGATGATATTTCTATTCAACCTATACAACCTGACGTCACGCCCCCACAATGTCTTTCTCTGGCCGTCATCGATGCAAATTCAGTTGAGCTGGTTTTCGATGAATTAATCGATGAAAGTTCCGCCATGATTGCCGACCACTACATCCTCACTCCGGGAAATTTATCTCCTGATGGTATAGAAATAAATCAACCTAAAATAATCCTTCATTGGAATCAGCCCTTTATGAGCCAGCAGGAATACACCTTAACCACACAACAAGTAGAGGACGCTGCCGGCAATGTGATGTTAACTGATCAAAAAACATTTGTATTCATCGAAGTTAAAAAAGCGCTGCCTTTTGAACTTCTCATCACAGAAATATTAGCTGACCCTACGCCGGCCATTGGACTACCTGAGGCTGAATACATTGAAATCTATAATGCTACAGCGGATGTCTTTAATCTTTCAGACTTCTCTATTCAAATCGGCTCCTCTGTAAGACCGCTGCCGGATGAATTGATTCAAGGCAATGAATTTATTATCGTATGTGATGAGGATATGGCTGGTCAATTCAGCAGTTTTGGACGTGTGGTTACTATCAGCAGTTTTCCTGCGCTCACCAATAGTGGAGCCACTGTTACTATAAAAGACCTTGATGATACGATCATCCATGAAGTACAATATTCTATTTCCTGGTATAATGATCCTGGAAAAGCTGGTGGTGGATGGGCGCTTGAGATGATCAATCCTCTTCACATCTGCAGTGGGATGGAAAACTGGTCTGAAGCAAATAATCTAATCGGGGGAACACCTGGCACCATCAACTCTAAATGGACCTTAACACCTGATGAACAAGGCCCTGCTTTTCTGTCTCTTTATTCTTCAGCCCTGGATAAAATCCTTTTGCGTTTTGATGAACGATTGGATCCGTTCTTGATGGAAAACCCAATAGCATATACTATTCTCCCTACGATCAATATCACCACTATTGTTTTTCCGGATCCTACATCAATCGAACTCACGCTTGAAGAGACATTGCAGCCAGAGATTGTGTATCAGTTTCTGCCTTTTGATGCTTTTGATTGCCTTGGCAATGCCGGAACATCAGCAGACACGATCGTTTTCGGATTGACCGCACTCCCGCAGCAAGGTGATGTGATCATCAACGAGATACTGTTCAATCCAGCAACGGGTGGCAGTCGTTTTGTAGAACTCCTGAATGTAAGCCAGAAGTTTATCTCCCTCAGTTCACTTGCGATCGGTCGTATCGCTGGAGCTCAAATTGATATTTACGGTATTGAAGTTGATGACATTATTGGACCAGGAGAGCTGGTTGTTTTCTCCCCTGATCCATCTGACATTCTTTTTCGATACGAAGTTCCTCAGCCTACGAAACTTTTTGAATCTTCACTGCCCACCTGGAATGATAAGACAGATAACGTATCCGTTCTTTCCGCCGGCGAAATCATTGATTCACTGACGTATTTTTCCTCTTGGCACATTCCGGTCCTGGCCGATCAGAATGGGGTAAGTCTTGAGCGGGTGTCGACTTCATCCCCTTCCACCTCTTCCTCCAATTGGCACAGTGCTTCTTCTGTCACAGGATATGCCACACCGACAGGTTTGAATTCGCAGAATATTAACCCTGTGGGCGAATCTAAAACCCCTTTTACGGTCACGAACACCCAGTTTTCACCCAATGAAGATGGGTATAAAGATTATTTGGCACTAAATTTTCTATTAGATTCCGGAGAAGAGCTCGGATCTGTCTGGATATATGACCTGGAAGGGAGGGAAACCATCCGTCTGATCTCGAATGAGTCTCTGGGAACTTCATCCATCGTGCAATGGGATGGCAGAAATGCGGATATGGTCCTTGCGGATATGGGTATTTACATCATTTTTGTTCAACTTTGGGATGCGATGGGTAATGTCAGAGAATACCAAGAGACATGTGCCCTCGTAAAGCGATAGCAGATTGATTGCTGATGGAATGGAACACACATGCGGGAACTATCAAACACCATGAAGCTTAAGACAGCTATAGAATATGGTGCTACATTAATCATCATCCTGATGACCGGGCTGTGCATATTCACACCTGAGCTTATGTTCTTCAAGCAGGTCACTGCCTTTACCTTATATATCATGCTGGGTCTTTTGGGGATTGGTTTATTGTCCTTTGTATTTAACGAAAACCGTCTGATGATGGTGAGCCTGCTGTGTTGTTGTGCACTCAGTCTGTATCTCAAAGAATCCTCTAACAAACAATTGCGTCTGGCTACTGTGACGGCCGATCCATCTCTGCGCATTTCACACATCAGCCTTGGCAATACAGATAGTGATTATGATTCCGTCATTGATTACCTACTAGGTATTGACGTGGATTTTCTAAGCTTTCAGGAATTGACACCGGACTGGAACAGTCATCTTATTGATCGGTTGTCACCTACGTTTAACCACGTGCAGACGCTTACCCGACTTGATCAATATGGCATAGGATTTTTCTCCAAACTTCCATTTCAAAAACTGGACACTTTTTATTTCAATGATATTCCAAATCTTGCCGGCACCGTGAGTCTGGGCAAGCGGGGCAAGTGTAGCATCATCAGTTCGCAGGTTGTACCTCCGGTCAACCAGGCGGCTTTTGTATCCATCAATCAACATTTTGATTCGATAGCTGCTTATATGCGAGGGATTGAAGGATCAAAAGTGGTACTTGGTGACTTTCATTTACCGCCATGGTCTAGTGAGGTCCAAAAGTTCAGGTTGTCCGGAGATCTGCAGGATGGAAGAAGAGATATTCACCCTAGGAACCTAGATGGTTCGTTATCCCTTCCACGGATACCTGTTGAACATATTTTATACACGGACGAATTTGAATGCACCTCATTTTCTGAAATAGGAAATACCATTGTAGGCCGCATCGGTATCACTGGCAGCTATCAACTACAGCCTGTACATGAGGAAATGGCTCAATAGTGCAGGGCATGCGATCCGAGGGATTAAATTTCTCATCGGGACGGAGCGAAATTTTCGGATCGAATTAGTCTGTGCATTAGCGGCAATCCTCTTCAGTATCTGGCTGCAGATTTCAGTCTTGGAATGGTGTATTATTCTATTGTGTATCGGAGGTGTCTTATCTGCGGAAGCTATTAATAGTGCTATTGAACGCATGGCTGATTTTCAAAGCAGGGAGCAGCATCCGGATATTAAAATGATGAAGGATATTTCGGCAGGAGCCGTATTGATCGTAGCTATACTTTCTGTTATCATTGGACTACTCATTTTCGGGCAAAAAATCATAGATAAAATAGTGGAAATATAATGTCCATCGAAGTAACATTATGTATTCAAGCCATCCCCACTTTTTAAAAAGCAGCTTAAGGCTAAACCAAGTTTTCAGCGGAAAGAAAATACAAAAAGGAGTTGGCTGATTATTTAATAGAATATAACCCCTGAGGTTTTATTCTGATTTGATTTCCATATCGTCTCATCCTGTGAATTGGCAGAGACATTCATGTTGTAATCACCCACGGTATAGCCAAGTACATTTTGCAGATTCACCCATGCTGTTCGGTCCTGTGACGCGATAGCAGGCAGCGATGCAATTTGCTCGCCATTGGCCGCCACCATCACCCAGATGCCGGGCTCAATTTCTTTCTGACCGGTTCTAGGAAAAGTTTCGTAGGAGTTCGCTACCGTAAAATCCCATTCGATAACGGAACCACCGCAAGGCATATCGACAGCTGTTGGTGAAAGAATGCCGAGGTGATTACGGTGTTGCACGATGATAAAATAGTCATCCATGATGTCAAAGCTAATCGGCCCGCAGGATTCTGGAAAGGACACTTCTCCATCCATATGCACCCAACCGGCACAAGTCCAGATATTGTCTGGAGGTAAAATTCCATTTTCTCTTACCGTCACTAAAATCCAATCCACTACATCTGCCGGATAGGGTATCACAACCATAGGAGCGCCCGGCGATGATGCATCACCAAATTGCAGACCCGTGTTTCCACTAAAATTCCATGGTGCAATGGCGTATGGTTGACCGAAAGGGGTATAGAGCCCATAGAGCTGCACCGATGGATTTGGCGACAATAATTTGTTCTGTCCGGGAAGCAGATGATTTATATTTAAATCAGGAAGCATCGTATTCGAAAGTGGGTCGTAAGGCCCTTCCAATAAAACCTTCAATGCCACTGAAGAACATTCCACGGTATACGTATACACCCATATAAATTCAGTGCCGGGGCAATTCGAATAGGTGTATGTATATGTAATCGTTCCATCACAACCACCTGAATAGTTTCCCCCAGAAACAGGAGCAGGTGCGGGAATAACATCACCGCATGCGTCAACAACCACTGGCAGTGTTAGCGGCGGCGTTCCATCAAGTCCGCAAGTGATGGTGGAATTGTTTAATACCGGACCACCAGCTTCAACGGGTGAAGTCTGCTCAACCGTATACACATAATTCCATAACATCGGATTGCCTTCACAATCTGCATATGTCCAGGTGTAGGTCACTGTGCCATCACAAGTCAGCATCGGTGGATCATATACCGGTAAAGATGGACCGGAAGGCGTAAGTGGAATACCGCAGTTGTCATTGACCATAGGTGGATCTACCAAGCCAACGTCAATAGCATTGATACAGGTTACGATTTCTCCCTCGTCTGCAGGTACAGTGAAAGGCGCATACTCAATAAAATAAAAATAATTCCAGAGATGGGTATTGGCTGCACAATCTGTGTATTCATATACATAGAGCCGGTATCCTTCACAGGCTATCGGATCTGGATTGTTGATGATGGAGATGAGTTCTACATCGATTAGATTACCGCAAAGATCAAGGACATCCGGAACGTTTGGTTCAATTGCAGCACTAAGGCATGAAACGGTTGTTGACTGATCGGGTGGCCAAGATTGTACTGGTCTGCTGATCACGGTGGTCGTATACGCCGGAAATTCGTCGACATACCCACCGCCATCCAGATCAATACTCACCGAGAGATCCGTAATATGGTCTTCCGAAATATCAATGGACTGACCTGGTAAAAGTCTGAAACAGACCTGATGCAGTATAACCGGCACACCTGTAGTCACTGTAACGTTATTCAAACTATCATATGCAGAACTATTGAATAAGATGGAATCCGTGGCTATGCACTCGTTGATTTGATAGCTATTGTCTATCATCGTACAGGAAGCATTGGAGACCAATGGCGTCATTCCTGTCAAACATTCTGTAAAAAACCCTGTCGTGTAGGACGTGACGATTCCGGACACACCAGGCGTATATTCCAGTCCGTAACAAATAATATCCTGACAACAATCTGTCTCACTGAGACAAGCTCCATAGGCTTGATCGGGGAGAAATTCGATCCAGTTAAAATACGAAGGCGCCAGCGACGATTCAAAAGTGGTAAGCCCTTCATCCTTAATTTTCCTGATAGTCCCATTCTCATTTGCTATGAGTGAAGACGGTAGACACATGTAGAAGGAAAGAATAAATAAGGACAATACTTCTTTGCCGGCAAAGTGGCATCGAATGCTATTTATCCAATCAGCAAGACATTTTTTCTTTCCTTCCACTTTCATCTCGTAACTCATATTTCAAAATTGCACTAACACTTGTTAGCGTATCACCACTATCTTTTCTACATACACATCCTTCCCGGATTTTACCTGAAGGTTGTATACGCCAGGTTCCAATTGACCAAGCTCTATAGTGAGATTGGATTCTCTCAGTTCAAAATCACCTACCAGTCGCTCCGTGCCACTGACATCAATCAGTTTAAAGACTCCTGGTTCTTTGGCATGATCAATCTGAACATACAATTTTTCTCTGGCTGGATTTGGTGATGCCATGACGGCAAAGGGATGCTCTTCGAATAGGATTTCTCTGACCGGTGAATAGGACTCATTACCCTTATCATCCTTCTGTAGGAGGCGATAGAAATTGATACCATACTGTGCCTCCTTATCGAGATAGCTATATATTCCTATTTGCTGGTCATCTGCCTGTCCTTCCATAGCACCTATCTGCTCATACGTCTCGCCATCAAAAGAACGTTCGATACCATACGTTAAACCTTCACCCTGATATTTAGCAGACCAATCAAGCTGGGAAACTAAATCACCTGCAGGGGTGCCCTTAAAATCAAGGAATGCGGAGTGCGTAGCGTCATCGTAACGGATTCTTCTAAAGATCGCGGTTTCAAAGGTTGGAAATTCTGTCCTAAACATATTGTTACCAATATCCACACTTGTGGTCAGGTCTGTCACCGGATCTTCTTCCAGGGTGACTGTCTCTCCTGAAGGAATCGTCAGGCACACCTGGTGCAGAATGACAGGTATGCCTGCCACGATCTGATTATTGGTGATCGTACCTGAATTACCGGAGCTGTTCATGAGCACTTTGCCAAACGCATCGCATCCATTGAGCACCCGGTTATTGGCGGTCATCGTGCAGGATTGGTTTTTGGCGATAGCTGATCCAAGCGATGTACAGGAAACTAAAAATCCTGTGGTATAACTGGTCAGTACGCCTGTGACGGCTGGTGTGTATTCCAGCACATAACACTGTGTAAGTCCGCTTTTGGTGGACTGGTCACTGCATTTGCCTAACGCCGATTGTGCCGGTGTAGGAATCCATTGCATCGTTTGTGCCTGGGAGATGACGGGCAATGAAAGCATCAGTGCCCAGTGGAGAAAATATTTCGTTTTCATATCTTATTTCGTTTGAATTAAATTATGGTTGAAAGTTAATACCGGAGGTTTTGTTTTGATTTTGCTTCCAGGCTGTCTCATCATTAGAATCGGTGGCTACATTCATATTGTAATCCCCTACGCCATAGCCGATGGCATTTTGCAATAATCTCCAGGTTGTCAGGTCAGGTGAGCTTATTGCAACCCTTGAGTTGATTTGCTCCCCATTACCTTTATACATCCCAAAGATGCCTGCCTCCAACAGTGCCTGCCCAAACCTGAATGTTGGTTTGTAAGAATTCTGTGTGGTCATATTCAAACTAATGACATAACCGGTACAGGTCATCGTAGCTGTATCAAGTGCAGGGAGGTGATTACGATGCTCTACCAACACATAATACTGCTTAGCCGGATTAAGAATGAGGCCTCCACATGGTTCTGGGAACGTCACTTCACCATCCGTATGTACCCATCCGGCGCAAGTCCAGAAATCATTCGATTCCAAAATACCATTTTCACGAACCGTCACCAGTACCCAATCCACTACATCAGATGGGTAAGGAATACCTCCAAGCGAGGGATCACCATAACTCGTACCTGTATTCAAAGGATTGTTATAATTCCATGGTGGTGCATTATATGGATGTCCGGCAGGCGTAAATGGTGCGAAATTGACTACTGTAGGATTAGGTGACAAAGTCTTGTCCTGCCCTGGTAGTACGTGATTGATATTAAGTGTAGGCAACATCAGGTTTGATCCTGTATTATATGGACCTTCCAAGAATACGCTCAGGGTCAGTGGGTCGCATTCTACAGTGTAGGTGTAAACATAGTCCTGAACATTGCCGGCACAATCCGTATATGTCCATGTGTATGTACGTGTACCACCACAACCCGGGATCGGACTTACCATCGGACCTACTGCTGGCACATTCGCGCCACAATTGTCCATTACAGCAGGAGGAGTTGGTTCTGTATTGGTAGCTAGTGGGCAGTTTACAGTACTTCCTCCAAACCCTGGATCAGCGAATGGTAAGCGATCAATAGTGTATGTCTTAGTCCAATCTGCTGTTGTAGTTAAGTCACAAGCTGTATATCGGTATGTCCATACCACTGAGCCTTCACAAGCTGGAGGTGTGCTTGAACCAACCAAGACTGCACTTACTGTTCTGCCGCATGCATCAAGTATATCTACAGGTGCACCAGGATCAGTAGCCTGAGCAGGACATGATACTGTTTGTGTTGCATTAGGAGGTGTTGTTAACCCACCACTATATGTAACTGTATACGTCTTTGTCCAGTCTGCTGTTGTTGTATTATCACATGCTGTGTATCTGTATCTCCACACGACTGTACCATTGCATACAGGACTTGGATCATCCTGTCCAACTAATACAGCATTCACCGTTCTACCACAAGCATCAATGATATTTGCCGGAACACCCGGATCAACAGCCAAAGAAGGACAGGAAACCACTTGAATTGGATCAATAGTTGGTACGGTTAAGCCGCCTGAGTAATCAATCGTATAGGTATATGTCCAAGGATATACTTCAAGTACACAACCCATTGGTGTTCTGAACTCATAATTGTAAACCCGGGTTCCTTCGCAGATAAGCGCCATAGGGTTATCTACCGTAGAAACTAAAACAGCTACTAATGGAGTCCCGCAATAATCTAATACGACTGGCAATTCAGGGAATACAGGTACAACAGCATATGCCGGACAACTTACTGTCATCGAACCTACCGCTGGAATCACCGGCAATGGTTTGCTAAGGTTGGTTGTTGTATAATTTGGAAACTCCGTATACTGTCCACCTCCTGTAAGATCTATACTGGCAGATAAGTTCGTGATGACGTCTTCTACTATACCAAGGACATCTCCCGCAGAAAGGTTAAAACACACCTTGTGAATTATGATTGGCATACCGACTAAAACAGGAACAGATCCTCCATTTCCAGAACTGTTGAACAATATAGAATCAATAGAGGCGCAGCCATTAATCAGAGAACTATTGTTATTCATCACGCAGGATTTGTTGGAATATTGTCCTGGCATCGGCAGTAATAATGGATCAAAATAGATTGGAGCAGCACCTGCTGGGAAAATACCGTTACAATTCACTTTAAAACCTGTTGTGTATGTAGTGAGATCGCCACTGACACCTGGGGTATATTTCAACTCATAGCAAATAATATCCAGACAGCAATTGGATTCACTTGGACAACTGCTGCCGTCGTTATCATTTGTATCGAGCACCCACTCGAGCGTGGAAGGTTGGACTTCAATTACATCAACTTCTACCTCATCCATACTTATACATCCATTAGCATCAGTGACAGTTACATAAATAGTAAGAGAAGGTCCCAACAGTGATGAATAATTAATACTAGAGGTACCTTGACCACTCGTGATATTACCATTGACTATGGACCATACATAGGTTGCTCCAAAGCCTGCATCAGGTATTGTAGCCGGAAGATTGGGTGTGTTCTCAGCGACAGTAGGAGGCGTGGTGATGGTGGTCACTCCTGTGCACATTTCGAGGACTACATCATTCCCAGTACCACCGGCATAGTTGATCACAAAAGGATAGCCTCCGATCATTGTTGAAGTTCCCTGTGCGAATTGACCGATGACTGGATCAGCCAAGTCATTTACTATGATAGTGAATGTATGCCCATTAGATGGTACATACCCGAGGATAGCAACAAGATCTGCATTACCAAGTGTAACAGTACCATTCACAATAAACCTGTCATAACCGGAGCATGCGACGGTACCGTTGAGTTCGATTTCTAAATCATCTCCCCCGGTAAGGATCATATCGCCACCCAAGGTCACGCAACCAGGACTTGAGCCAGGGGCGATCACCACTTCTTTCGATGTGGCATCTAACCCTGTTGCATAACTTCCGGTTTCTATATTGATCCTGTCACCAGTTAAAGCCGCTGCACTCATAGCGAGTGTAATGGTTTCATCTGAAAGACCAGTTCCAGGCGCAGATACATAGAGATTAATTCCATTAAATCTTACCAGACCTGAAACTGCATTGTCCAATGCGTCATACATACGGTCCGTGCGGCGATATTGATTTACCTGATCAAAGGTCTCACCTGTGAGATTGAGCGCAGTTGCACTTAGATTCTCAACATAGTAACCTTCACCGGCCCATTGATTACCTCCGCCTGTAGTCACTATACTTCCTGGCTGTATCTGCAGGTCAGTTGCATTATCAGCTGCGGCATCAAAATCGTTGTTGGTTAATAAAGCTTTTCCGTTAGACTGCACCAGCATACCGATTCCATTTCCAGTTGCGGTATTAGTTGTCATCTGGACGGGCATATGTGTACTAAAGTCGCTTCCCGTGATCCACTGGAAGCCAATATTAGCGCCTTGTGTGGAATTACCCGAATAAGTCACTGTGCTTCCGGCTCCGGAATGTGAGGTCACCCGGAATCCACGCTGCAGATTCAGTGCAGGGTTATTACCACCATCCAGGTTGTTAAACTGGTTATTGCTGACGGTGATATTGCTGGTGTGCGCATGTCCGTTCTCCCAAATACCAAGCACCACCTGCGGGTTTGCCGATTGTGCGCTTAGGATATTGATGGTATTGCCTGTAATCTGGAGACCATCATATACACTGCCGCCACTTGTGTTTGACTGCATGACGACTGTAGCGGAGTAGTTTATTCCATTACTCACACCATCTCCTGGCACGTTAAATATATTGTTTGAAATGGTCTGGTTTGCACCAAATGAATAATGAATACCAATGTTTTGGAAACTATCACCTGGCGCATCTATTGCATTTAAGTCCGTGGCGATATCAAACCTGTTGTTGGTGATCGTGGTACCGCTGTAAGCATCAACTCCGCCAGCGCCAAAAAACATACCAACAGGCAAGTCAAATTCAAGGAATTGAAGATTTGAGATGGTCCAGTTTTGGTTGTCGCCTGTTCCATCACAATACAGCACACCTTCCAGATCGAGGGTAGGAACGTCACCCGGACCTTGAATGGATGCAGTAGTAAGTCCCAGCGGAGCCGTGAAGGTGATTCCATTAAGATCAGCCGGAACAAGTATGCCATAATCATCACCTGTGGCATTGGTATCATCATTACCTAATGCCCATGAAGCAGCTGCGTTTGGTTCTGTCCAGTTGAAATCACCATTCAGATTAATGGACCAGTTGTCGTCTACGAGTTCTACTGCATTGCGTATGCGTGTGTAATCATTATTTGTCGCCGAGGCTGTGGCAATATCCGTTACATATGTGTTGCTGGCTTTGACCGTGACAAATCCGAGTGTATTGTCTTCTATCTCATGATGTATTTTGTCTTCGATAGCAAACAATTGGACAAGACTTGCGCTCATGCCTGTCTGTCCATCGAAACTTGCGGATGTTGCATTCAGATCATTGGGATTATTGACTAATTCGATATACTGTCCGGATTGACCTGTGAACGTCAGATCATTCAACGTACCACCTACGATGGACGCACTTGCATTTTCAACACGTAGACCTGTAGTTCCACCTGTCACTGTGACACCGGCACCGATGGTGAGCTGAACATTAGCATGGGTGCTTAGTGTATTGTCTTTGACATGTATACCAATACCGGATGGATTTGGACTTATGCTCAAACTACTTACACTTGCATGTCCGCCATCGGTAGCATCACTACCCACGGTCGGGTAACCGTCATAATTATTGACAAACAGACCAGTGGAAACATTACTAACTGAACCACCGGAGATGAAGACAGGGTTGGCACTTTTCACATTCCACACTTCATATCCTTCCGTTGGCTTTCCTATAATTGATACACCATTGATCGTGTTGTTTGATGCCGTTGAGTTGACACTCTGTGAGGCAAACAATACACCATCCCATACCGTTTCACTTGCGTGGTTAACCCCGGTAATAGTATTATTTGAAATCGTAACAGGTGAAGCTGTACCATAATAGAGATTATGGAATATACCTCTTCTACGAGATGATATGGAATTTCCTGAAATCACCTGGAAGGCAGGGCCACCCGGATTCGCCTGAGAGAAATTCCCTGTCTGCACCCCTAATCGTACATTCTCCATGCAGTTATTCGTAACGGCTGCATATTGATTGTTGTATAGAAGAACACCACCACCCCAGAAATCAATACCGGAACCTGGATCATAAGTACCCATGTTCTGAATTTTGTTATTGGCAATGGTATGTCCTGAAGAAGGAACACCTGCTGGATAATCATACAGGGTTACTCCAAAGTAGGAGAGGTTTTGAATGATGTTGTTGGAGACTGTCAGGTTATTGATGCCTGTTTCATAAACGGTAACACCTTCTGCTGCATCGATATCTGCCCCATTCGTGCTGGTAAATCCACTGGATATGGCCGTATTGTCTCCATCGATGGTGAAGCCGCTGATGGTTACATTGTCCGCTGCCACGTGGAATATTTCACCACTGCTGATTGCTGCTGTAGCAGGAACAACAATGGCTTCTCCTACCCGTGGGATACCTGCACATGGATCTATGACGCTGTTAGGGCCAAGGATGATCAGTTCTTTATCAACAATTACATTCTCTATGTATGTTCCATCGGAAACAGAGAGCGTGTGCCCATTGAGTGTCTGAGGATCATCAATCGCAGCCTGAATTGTACAGAAGGTCTCTGTGGTATTAGTGTTGGTCACCAGATTGTCTGATGCGCAACCACAAATGCCCGATGGCTGGAAGCCAACAGCTACTAAATCGCCATCCAATCCTGATGTGAGGATACTGGACAATATTGTGCTACCTGAACCTGCATCTGCGAATGTCGCGAGGATGGCAGGGAGCGATGTAGTACCATGCCAGTTACAGACAAGGTTGACGTCATCATTGGTACGACGGACGATCGCCTTATTAGCAAAGCCGAAGGAAAGATCATTGCCTTCAACCGTTACATTCGAAGGACCGTTGTTGACTTTTCCAAACTCACCGAAACGTATACCATTCTGTGGACCGGTAATCAGGTTGTTGAGGATGGTCACATTGGAAAGTGTTGCTGGATTGCCATTATAAGAAGGTGAATCATCACGAGCCTTGATCGCTATAACCGCAGCATTTTGAGGATCTGTTGCTGTGCCATTTGCCCCGGAGTTAGTGATGTCGCAATTCTGGATCGTTATATTGGAATAGGTGCTGTACTTTAGATTGATATCAATACCGTTGTTGAAACCGTAGGCAGCATCCGTACCGTTATTATCCATCGTAAGACCTGCAAATGTGGCATTATTGAGTTTTTCAAAATACATTCCCTTTTGCAGGTTATTACTGATGGTGCTGTTTTGAATAATGATGTTATCAAAAGCAACAGGAACAGCTGCCTGAAAGACAGTTATGCCTTGCAATGCGTTTCCTGTGATGGTGCAATTGTCAATTAACATTCCACTTACTGCATCTGCTGTTCCTACGCGGATCCCAACCGTACCGGCCAGGAGGCTCAATCGCTGTATATCCGTCTGTGTGATATCAACACTGCTATTACTACCAGTGATCCTGATGCCATATTGACAATAATCGATCAGCGACATATCATTGATCGTTGGATTGACCACACCATTTAGCTGAACTGCTGTCTGATAGTTAGTCACATACATATTCTGTATGGTCACATTGGCTGCGGAAATCGTGAAGCCCACACCTGAACAAGCCACTGAAGGTGTCAATACGGTATTGGTGGCGGGATTGCTTCCGTTTCCTGCACCGGTGATTGTAAGTTCTTTCGTGACGTTTACGTTTTCATTGTAGGTGCCTGCGCCAATAGTAAGTGTATGGCCGCCGATGGTCTGTAGATCATCAATTGCACTCTGTATACTGCAGAAGTTTTCCATTGTGGATATGTTAACCACCAATCCAGCTCCTACTCCAACATTGCGTGTATCTGTGCCATTAGTAACATATATATTAGGCGCTACCGTATTGCCGCATGTGATTGGCGAATTACCGCGTCCAAAATAAGTATCGGCCAGATTGCTTTGGTCACCATCACCAGGGTATGGTGTATGTCCTGCCTGCTGTTGCAGACCGACATCGTTACTGGTCAATGTATTGTTTATGACGGTATGGTTGGTTCCTTCTATCACAATACCAAATCCTTCGCTTGCGCTTGGTTGTGTATATCCGGTTACTGTATTGGAAGATACAATTACACCATTTGGTACATCCACGTTCCCTCCAGTTAAGCCTCTTCTGAAGACTGCAATTCCTGCAATATCCCTGATATCTACGATTGGATCGGTGCGCGAGATTTGATTTCCGTTGATAGTGATATTAGATCCATTTCCATTCGGATTTTTGATCTCCAGACCAAAGCGTCCGGTATTGGTAATCATATTATTTGAAATTGTATTGCTACCAGTTGTACCGTCGAGTCCAACTGCTGACATACCACTGTCGCCAACGTCTTCTACCGTATTTCCAGTCATGGTCACGCCAGAGGCACTGCCGTCTTGAAGTTCGATACCGCAACAACCGCTGATGTCATGGACTGAATTGTTTGTAATAGTGATGTTCTCTTTAAGACCATTCCAAATTACAATCCCCCGACCGTTGACACTTGCTCCGGATACTTCGCAGTTGGTAATGGTAGCTCCATCGACTGGCCCATCTGCATAAATGCCTGCGCGGCCTGCTGTGTTTTCAACACAAACATTATTGATGTTCAATCCATCACAATCATTGAGTACCCAGATACCTGATGCTGACCCTCCTGGTCCACCATCTGTATTGCGTACTTTGAAGTCACGTAACGTGACATTGGTAACATTCGTTAGAACTTTCACTCCAAAATCGCGGGTACCTGCTCCTTCAATAATGACATCACCGCATAGGGAAGTTGCGCCATCAAGGGTGACAGGAAGATCAACAGTCACTTCTTCATTATACGTACCATTGTTGATATTGATCACATCACCAGATGCGGCATAATCCACTGCAGATTGAATGGTGGTGAGACCGGAAACCACATATTGGTTATTGGCCACATAATAGACCAGACCATTGCGGCCACCGCGGCCCCTGTGAAACATTGCGGATTCAACAAGGAATAGATTTGGAAGGGTCAGTGTATTGAAAACAGCCCCATTAATCATTGATGAAGTAATATCGAGACGGAAGGCCGGATCAACATTGGAAAGATTCATCAATGTACCGGCGGGATTTGTAAAATTATTTGACCCCATGACATACTGGCCGTTGGTCGGGGATACCCCGCCAAAGGACATCATCGTGCCGCAATTATTGAATATGTTTCCGCTGATAACGATCCCGGCATTGAAATCATCGAGGTTGAGTGCGGTGCGTGAATTCTGGATCGTATTATTCAGGATACTTACATTGCTGGCAGCACCATTGATATACATACCACTATTCCAGGTCTTGTGTCCGCCAAATAAGCCACCGGATACATCTCCGGTAATGAGATTATTTTGAATGACTTTAGCACCCGCTCCGGCAGATGTTGTAATCGCGCGAACGATCTGGCCGGTTGCCACGCCAAAACGCTCCAGGATATTATTCTGTATAGTTGCCACTGTTCCTCCTGAGATCAGGATGACGTCGGCATTGTTATCTGTCTGATATACTTTGAAACCATCCAGAACAACTGTACCTGATGCGGTGATGTCGATATTACAATCAGACAGCAAAGCTTCAGCAGCTCTTACACCTGTGCCTGGGGTGCCCGCGTTAGGTCCGTTGATGGTAAGTGGTTTGTTGACTGTTATATTCTCTGTGTACGTGGCTGCACAAACTTCTAATACGTCACCGTTCATTGCCGCATCGATAGCAGCCTGAATGGTGTAATAGAAGCCTGGGTTAGTTGTATTCTCTACACCCATCAATAAGATGGTGGCTGTTGAAGTACCTGTGCTACCATTACCATCAGTGACTGTAATACCATACATTCCTGCCGAAAGGCCGGTGATCGTATAAGGATTAGAAATTCCTGTATCAGATCCACCTGTCCATGCGATGTCAAAAGGACCTGTACCACCACTATAGGTAACTTGAATGGAACCTGTAGTAGCACATGTGGCATCCGTTGGTATTGCTGAGTCGATGACAACGTCTGTACCGGAACAAGTCCCTGTCGGCTGGAAGCCAATACCAACGCCATCGCCGCTGCTGTTAAGCCATGGAGTATAATTAGTACTACTGGCCGCAGCGATATCTACAGCACCTGAGGAGGCCGACCCCCACCAGTTACACTGATAATTTTCTGTCAAAGTACCTCCCAAAGGACCTAAGCCCACTCCGTTCGTATTACCGGTAATGGAATTATCATTGACTGTAATCACATTGATTTCACCTGTCTCATATTCCAGGTAGAAAGCATCTGTATTGTTCGTGATATAGTTATTGGAATAAATACCTGTAACATCGGAAGTACCAAACCCAAAGAGGCTCGTGGTCTGATATACCCCTGTGCTTGCAGGCTTGTTCATTCCGTCAACAGTATTTCTCAAAAATGAAACAGTGACTGCAGCATTCTGACCTGCATTGGATAAGCCCACATCCACATTGGTCACCGTATTATCCAGAATCTGCACATCTCTGTAAGGCGCAAAAACCCATATTCCATAACCATTGGCAGTAGAATTTGTCACTGTATTATTCTGAATAATATCAGCTATACCTCCTGATCCACCATTGTTGTCAGTATGAATACCACTACCAGAGAGGGTAACAGTATTTCCGGAATAAACACTACCCATTGACCAATTTGATGCGATACCATCATTGGCGTTGCTCACCATATTTCCAGTAAATGAACCTGCACCACCAAAGTTGAAGATCGCGATAGATCCTCCCTCACCATCGACATTATCGACAGTGTTGTTGCTGAAGGTAAAGGAGCCGCCTGAAGATGCATAGATGCCACGCAGGTAGATATTTCTAACTTCCACTGCATTAATAACAAGATTGCTAAAAACGCCGGCTAC
>JBBRDL010000046.1:0-25495 GCA_038203965.1 Chitinophagales bacterium
TTCTCCACTTCGTTGCTTTCAGCAACATGGCTCCGAAAACCCCGGGGTTAATAGTTCACGCGGCTAGTTGAAAATTTCCACTGCTCCCTGCTCCCTGTTCCTTCTTCCTTCGATGTTCCCTGTTCCCTGTTCCTTGTTCCCTGCTCCCTGCTCCCTGCTCCCTGTTCCTTGTTCCCTGTTCCCTGCTCCCTGTTCCCTGCTCCCTGCTCCTTGCTCCCTGCTCCTTGCTCCCTGCTCCTTGCCTTCAAAAAGGTCTCACCGCCCGCACCGCAAGTGCTGATTGCTTGTTTGCTTTACTTTGGTTGCCATTAGAGAAATTCTGTGACCATGCGTTGTTTTTACCTTCTTCTGAGGAGCTCCAATAGCCACCCTTGGTGTAATTGCCCAGATGTTTTCGGTTCTGGTAGATGATATTGAGTTCATCCTTGGAGGGAAGTTTCCATCCACTAAAAGAACCAACTTCGTATGCGGCACATATTTTTTGGGCCTTTTCAAAATTCACACTTCCTACTTCCTTGCCGGATACAATCATCCCATGATCCCCTTTAGAATTTACATAGATAACGATACCACCACCATACTCCTGTCCAAGTACAATTTTAGCAGGCGTACTTTGGGGTGTATTCGATGGTTTAGTTGCCGGCTTAGTGGTCGGTTTAGTTGCCGGCGTATTTGCTTTTGGTTTGACTTCAGGTAATTTCTTTTGTTCAGGCTCAGTTTGCACTTCAACAGGTGGGATCTGCTCTTGTATCGGAGCAACCTCAGCAACAACAACTTTAGCAGCTTCTACAGCGGTCAGGTTGTCCTTGATTGCTTTCTCTACCCAATACAAAGAATCAATTCGTTCCTTCGCATTTGTATAATATTTACCTTCAGGAAAGGCTACCATATACTTAGCAAATGCTGTGCTGTCATTTTTTTCCAGTGCATCCTTCCATGATGTACGATCATCTTTATGAGGCCCACCTTTGGTCATTAACCAAATGACCAGGCCAAGGGCCAATACACCAACAGCAATAAATATATATTTCTTTCCACCACCTGAAGATGTCGCAACACCACCATTTGCTAATCTTTCAAGTTTAGCTTTTTCTTTCGCCTCCTGTTTGAGCAGCTGTGCTTTTTCCTTCTCCTGCTGCTTTTGTTTTTCTTTTTCCGCTTTTTCGCGCTGGGCTTTTTCTTTTTCTTCGCGAAGCTGTTTTTCTCTTTCTTCTTTTGCTTTCTGGGCTATCTCTTTTTCAATGGCTAAGGCTTTGTCCCTTTCCAGCTTCAATTGAAGTGCTTTCTCCTTTTCGAGTTGTTCTTGTTTTTCTTTCTCCTCTTTTGCTTTTAGGGCCTTTTCCCTCTCGAGCTGATCCTGTTTTTCTTTTTCCTCCTTAGCCTTTTGTGCTCTTTCCTTTTCCAGAAGATCCTGTTTTTCTTTTTCCTCCTTAGCTTTCTGCGCCCTTTCTTTTTCCTGTTGCAGTGCTATAGCATGCAGTGTACGTTCCTCTTCTTTCTCTGCTTTTTCAAATTCAGCCAGGGCAGTCAGTGCAAGTGATTTGTAGTTTCCTTGCGGATATTCCTGGAGGTAATGCTGATACAGATTTTTGGCGTGCTCATGTTTGGCCTTCTTCCATAACAAAGCCTCAAGCTCATCTTCTTTTTGTTCGACTTCTAGTTGTTTGATCATCAGCAAAGCCTCTTCTCTAAAGGAGCCTGCATGCATTTCACTGAGATACCGACGATAAGCAGCGATCGTATTTAATTTACAGGCTTCTTCCCAGAGCGAATTATCACGTCTTTCCAGTTCCTGGGTATCTATTGCATTGGAAACAGGTGTAGAGGCATCCACCTGTATATTTTCAAAAGGGATTCCTGCTGATTTGGCGGTATTGCCGAGACTCAGGTTGAGCGAAATAATTAGCTGGCTGAAACCTGTAGTATAGTCCGTGGTAAAATCAATCCGTTGAAGTCTCCTCAACCTGAATGGAGCAAGGCAATCTTCCAGCAGGACAGGAATAATTTTTTTGCCTGATTCAAGTGCAAAGGAAACTTCATCCATTACATTGGTTGAGGCTGTAGAGGAAGGAGTAAGGATGACCAGCACATATGCAGAACTGTTCAATGCTTTTTCTACAGCAGCATCCCAATGACTTCCGGCAGGTATGTCAAGCTGATCTATCCAAATGTCAGCGCCTGCCTCACGAAGGTCTTTTGCCAGTGTGAGCGCAAATGGCGAATCAGCTCTTGAATAGCTAAAAAATATTTTCTGCGTTGACATTTCCAATACGTTAAACCGTTAGCTCTTTTCTACATTTTGCAACGCGAAGAAGGCTCTCGTGCATTTTTGAGGCAATATCGAGCCAAAATAAGGAAAATTCACAAATCTTGCCGTAACAGGTAGCTTTCACTTAGTAATTGGTATTTTGCAGGAGTGAAATCGATTTCAGGCTGATTTTACCCTGGCACATTAATACGTCCTTTCATCATCTTGAAGCACTCCCACATTTTTTTTACAAACGATTTACACCTGACGCTTAAGAATCCGTTTTTTGTTGAGGTGGGCAATGACTGGGGCCATCTTAAAGGTAAAAGTATCATACGCCTGCGTCTCCGCGTCAAGATCATCGAAAGGAACCAGATCCCAATGACATTTAAGGTTGCCTTTCAGGAAGTTGCCCAGACCTTTGTCCCCTACACCTTCAACCTGAACGAAACCGTTGATATACTTTTCAGCATTCCACCGATTATGCTCCATTCGGGCTATTTTATCCCAGGTTTCCAGATCGAGGGTATCAAAATCCAATTCTTCACCCGTCTCCAGATCACTTAGATCAGCATTGACATAGCGTAATTTTATATAAAGATGCCTGGCAGGTAGGCGGTTTGAATCTTTTTGGGCATCTTTTATTTTATCCCACTCTTCTTGCATCGTGCCAGGTGATGTTTTGTTTTTTGCAGCCTGACTTTTAGCCCATTCAAAATGAATATGTTTGGCAATAAAATCTTCTTCTTTCCGGTTGTCTACAATCGTTTTCTTGTTACAGACCTCATCATCCATGTTGAGTAATTCAATATTCAAAGCCTGCAATTCAAAAAGCACATCCTTGAAAATATTTACTACGGCTGTATTCCGGGGTAGCAATACTTTAATGGGAGGGGTGGATTTGATAAAATCTGTATACCGATTGTAGGAGCGTATGCTGCTTTCTTTTGATTTTGGACCCTGCGAAAATAAATGCTGCCGAAGTTTGCGAGAATAATACACACTCTTGCCGTCATCATCCAGAGCGACAAAGCACAATGAAACTTCATCGCATGGTACAGGACATGGAAATTTGAAAAAATCAATGGTGTTGACGTACGTAATGTCAACGGTTTTTTCCAGAAATGGATACAGGGAATTAATATCTGATGAGATAAGGGAGGTATCATCAGCGACGACGGTGATTTTCGTTTTTTTAAGATTGGCAAAATGATACATCTGGGCTGCTTCCAGGATAAGGTATTGTGCAGCCATATTATCACCCATGATCAGGAGGTGAGCTGCAGGATCATCCTCATTGCTCAGACTTACATACTTGTCGGGGCTGAAATGGTCAATCATGAAGATGGCTGCAAGCTGATAGATAGAAAAGACATGATAATCCATTTTACTTCCTCCCTTCCTGAACGCCACATTATCCGGTATCGCTTTTTCATGAAATTCTTTAAAAATATTCATGGTGTAGAAATTGTCAATATGCAGGACCACCTGGAGCACGTTATCAGGTAAGAGGGCAGCAGGATATTGATTGTATATATGCGTTGCCTTCTGGGCTATGTGGATATTGATGGTTTCATCATTGGTCAGGGCAAGTAATGCTTTTGCTTTAAGAATATTTGCCTTGTGCAGCATATCCTCATCGACTGCATTACCTTCCAGAACAATGACTCCTTTCCTTCGCATCAGGCTGATGCTCCCATGGTCTATATTTGATTCTATCACTACGATTTTGGTGTTGTCACCCTGGTGCTTAATATGGTCCATGATCAGCAATTCGGCTTTTCTGCTCAATCCGCAGACAATGATATGGTCTTTCCAAAAACGTATTTTAAAAAGCAGGAAGTTTTGGTTTAATGGTTCCCACAATGCCAGAAAAATTCCCCCCGCAGTTAAGGAGGGAGCGAGAAACCTTGTGATTTCAAGTATCAACGGAATCGGACCAGGCAGCCCCCCGGACTCCAGGACAAATAACTGGATACTTGAATAAAAATTGGAAAGCCAGTATGACGTCGTATTGTTAAGTAGGTCATACTGATAAAAGCCGATCATCCCCAATCCTAATGTGAATAGTATAAGGAATGGAAAGAGCCATTTCATTTTGCGTAATAACTCAGTCATCTATAGGTTGGTATTATAAGGGATATTTGGTGTGGCATCTTTTGTCATAAGTATTGATCGGGCAGCACATGTAAGGCAACTCATTAAGATTCTTCTTTCTTTTTTTCTCTGGCTCTTTGGTCTTGTACAAATAAGGTGGCAATGAATGCGGTAAAGGTTCCAAAAAGACCGACACCGGCAGTCATTAATAGGGAAGCAATTAAACGACCTTCTGTCGTGACGGGAAATTTGTCTCCATAACCAACCGTTGTAATCGTGACATACGCCCACCAGAGAGCATCCTCAGCCGAATGAATGTTGCTGTCCGGAGTTTGCTCCACCTGTAAAATAGCTATCGCAGAAAAGATAACCATCAGGATTGCAAAAATGGAAACGGATGTAAGGGCCCCTTGCGCCTTATCTTTAAAAATATGTTGTACTAGCATTCTTGTAGACCGGAACGCACGGATGACCCGAAGTAATCGGATAAGTCGGAAGAGGCGGCCTATCCGCAAAAAATCTACCATGGGGATGCTTGAAATAAGGTCAATCCAGCCCCATCGCATATATTGTGATTTGCTTTCGGCATAGTAGAAACGAATACAAAAATCCAGGAAGAATAAAAAGCAAATCGTATTATCAATATAGTTTAACAAAATAGAGGTTTCAGGATCCAGATCATACAACGTATCTGCTAATAACGAGCCTAAAACATAAATGGAAAGGAAGGCTACAAGCAGGTCTAGAATACTTAATCCTTCTTCCTTTTGAGCAGTTTGTTTGTCCGTCATTGTTTCTGTTATTCGTTTGCTCCTTTATCCTATTGCACTACCTTTTATTTGGGCATCTAATTGGTATCACGCACAAAGGTACATCTCAGTTATCTTGAAATAGGTTAGTGGAAATCAGATTTTTTATTTTTTTGATTTACTCATTTCACGCTAATTACGCTTATTTTTCCGAATTCATAAAGTATGAAGCCCTATCCGCTGCTGCCCTGCCAGGCTATTCGGGTATTCTGTTTTAATTTTCGACAATGGTTTATCAGCAAATCAATACACCTTCCTTGCTTCTCGATGAGCATCGCTGCAAATCCAATATCCTCCGGATTTGCCAGAAAGTAAAAGAACAGGGCGTCTCTCTACGTCCCCATTTTAAAACACATCAATCCCTGAAGGTTGGTCGTTGGTTTCGTGAGTTGGAAATAGATAGAATAACGGTTTCATCAGTAGGGATGGCAAGCTACTTTGCTACGGATGGATGGGACGATATCACTATAGCATTTCCGGTCAATGTCAGGCAGATCGAAGAAATAGCTGAGCTGTCAAAGAAGATTAAACTTGGGCTCCTTCTGACAGATGAATCCGCCATTGAAATACTTGGGAATACATTACATCGCGAGGTTTCGATCTGGATCAAGATAGATGTGGGGACCAATAGAACCGGATTAGCACATACCGACACTGGAGGAATTGAGAGAATGCTGGATCGCCTGAAGCCGTATCCCCAGCTTCATTTCGTTGGGTTTTTGGCGCATGCCGGGCATAGTTATCTTGGCAGGTCTGTAATGGATGCGCAACGGACTTATGATCAGTCCCTCAAGATGCTTCTTGATTTGAAAAGGAGATATCAAGGAGCATTTCCCGGATTAAAAATTTCTTTAGGCGATACCCCGGGTGCATCGATGGTTGATCAATTTGGTCCGGTGGATGAGTTGCGCCCCGGCAATTTTGTTTTTTATGATCTTATGCAGGAACAGATAGGTGCTTGCACGCTGGATGATATCGCCGTTGCCATGGCTTGTCCGGTCGTCGCTGTTCATCCCGATCGAAAACAATGGATTATTTATGGCGGAGCTGTTCATTTTTCAAAAGACTATCTCCTCCTCCCTGGTGGAACCAAAACTTATGGACGTATGGTGGATCAAAATCTTGAGTCATGGTCAGTAGACAATACAGATCAACATCCTGTCATCATATCACTTTCCCAGGAACATGGGGTGGTCCAATGTTCTGATGAAAATTTTGAACAATGCAAACCTGGCGATATCGCTCTTTGGCTACCAGTGCATAGTTGCCTCACAGCAGATGCGATGGGTAACTATATAGATACGCATGGAAAAATGATTGACCATTACCGTCAGCGTGCCCACCCACTATGAAGATGATGCGCTTTCAGCACGAAAATATTATTCATTAACCCGCTTAGATAATTTCAAAACTCAACTTGAGGTTTACCCGGTAAGCTGTAATTTTTCCTCCACTGATTGTCACACTTTGGTTTTGTACATAAGCAGACTTAATACCTTTGACGGTTTTTGCTGCTTTCGCTACACCTTTTGCAGTTGCGTCTTCCCAGCTTTTAGAAGAGTCAGACATGATTTCAATTACTTTTAGAACAGCCATGATTATGGATTTATGTGAATGATAATTTTTAGTTATTCCTTTCAGATTATATGCATGTGATAGCTACCCCTTATTCATACTTTTAACTGCCTCACTTTCATGCATTTTCGAGTAGAGCCGCAGTAAAATCAATCTCCCGCTGACCACAAGCTTCCCTCCTAACTCCTAACCCTTCTCGCCTCATTCTTCATTTTTCACTCTTCACTTCCTCAAGTCCATCCTTCGCCTGACCATAATCCGGATCAAGGCGCAGTGCTTGTTCGTATGCAGCTTTCGCTTCATCCTTTTGACCTTTCAAGTGGTAGATCTTTCCCTTATAAAACCATGCGGCCGGATTTGCCGGATCTATCTCGCCGAGGATATTTATTTCTTTTAAAGCAGCATCAAGACTGTCCTTATACATCAGCAGTATTCCCGCATTGAGATAAGCTTCCGGATATTGTGCGTCTAATGAATGTATGTGCTTGTATATTACCAACGCCTCATCAATTTTATTGTTGTTTTGAAGATAGTATGCTTTAGCGTGCCATGCGGCCACATTGTCCGGGGCTACGCTTACTGCATTGTCAAAGTATTGACTAGCAAGTGGATTATGGGTCCTGTCCATGAGGTCGCCGAGAATAACCCATGCCTCACTCATGTCCGGATTGCGTTCTACAGCTGATTGAAATGCCCCGATAGCCAGATCCGTTTTTCCCTGGTCCCTGTAGATCAAACCCAGCATAAATAAACCTTCCGGATGTCCCGGACGGATCTTCATTATATCCGCAACCGTATGGAGAGCGGCATCATATTGTTTCAGAATCAATTCAAATTCGGATAATTTCAATTTTGTATTGATACTGTCCGGGTAGAGTAAAGCGGCTCGCTGCATTGTATGTAATGCTCGGGCTGATTGATATGAATCCATATACACATCCGCCAGCAAATGATGCGCTTTCAGATTAGTGGAATCGAGTTTTAATACGAGGGCAAGGTCCGCTATAGCCTGGTCATACGCCTGACGTTCATAGAAGATTTCACTCCGTTTGAAATAGAGCATGGGGTCATCGGGTGATGACTTTATAGCTTCGGTCAGGCCATCAATAGCAGGATCTCCTGTGACCCCCATGTCTGCCTCGCCTGTTGTTGATTTTTTGCAACTCAACAAAAGTGATGTGAAGAATATAAGCGCCAGCAGGATTTTGATGCTACTTCGAAAATTATTTGATTTCATATAATGCGTACAAGCCAAATGCATTTAATGCATCCGGATCAGAATTTTATTTACGGTCGAGGAAAAGCTTCATGCCCATATTGGCGATATCATCCATTACACTTCCATCACCATCTGCATCCAGAAATCTTGTCAGTAATCCCATTTCTTGCTTTTGGTTCACCTGTGATTTGACACTTCCTGATAGCAGGTCGCCGATGTTTTCTATACCTACACCTTCTTGTGACCTGGCTTTCCCAAGTGCAGCCAATACCATAGGGGCTAATGAAATCATCAATTTAGTGATCTGCGCACCATCCAGTCCGGTAGCTTTTCCAATCATATCCATGACATTGGATTGTTTGTTACCTAAAATGTGCTCAAGTATACCGGAGCCATTGAGTGTATTGGGATTGGCTGGTGATTTGCTCCCAAGCAGGAAGCCAGCTACATCGTCAAGGATACTACCATCGTGGTCACGATCGAGCGCAGACACAAGTGAACTTGCACCATCCGGCGTTGAGGCATTTTTATTTAATCCGGCCACGAGAGTAGATATAATTCCTGACGCTGCGGCTTCAGTCTGTTCTGTGGATTCAGCGCCGATTTGTTTGGTTAGTTGTTGGATCAGGTTGTCGTCAAGTTGACCCTGAAGCATTTCTATTACGTTCATCATAAGTAGTTTAGAAACTGAGTATTGAAAATGGATTTTGATTAGCCGGATTATAAAATCAGGGGAATGGTAAGGTAGGGGATTAAGGGCAATTGACAAAATAGAGAAAGGGTTTAACTATCTGGATAGCTCATGAATTCTCCCTGCATACCCCCTGCCCACTGAAAGACTATCGTTTATACATATGTCTGTTTGATTGGAATCCTTCGTAGAAGTCATACAATCGCTCCAGCCCCCTTTTATTTGGTTATTGATCCCGGTGGTCTTCAAGATTGATAGGCTTTCCACCTTTTTATATGAGCATAATCCAAGAAGCCCAAAAAAGGCTTTCTGGTCTAAATGGGTTCGATTGTTTTTCTGCTGTTTCCTTTGATGTCCAAATTGAAAGCCTCTAGACATTCATTTTCGGGTAGGGTAATAATAGTATCTTTCTTGATTTCTGATTCTGTACCTCGAACGGCTTTTAATTGTGTAATCTGTAATGATGCTCCCATACCCAAGTCTCCAGGGTTAAATAGATTTTGGGGTTTTTCTAGTTTACTTGATTAGATATTGAAGCGCCTGTTTTCGAAATGATTCTCATTATCCCCTTTACCCCCTGAATGGTAGGACGGGACTTTTCGAAATGATGTCTCTATTCCCCCTTTACCCCCTGAATGGTAGGACGGGTCTTTTCGAAATGATGTCTCTATTTCCCCTTTACCCCCTGAATGGGAGTACCTATCATCGAGATGATTTTACTGTGCCATCTGTTGCAGGCATAAGATAAATTTAGTGCTTTCATGGTTTGCATACCGCTGCGCATTAGATAACCATTTGAGTAGGTGCCCCCATTTAGGGGGCAATGGGGGTAAAAGGGTCTGATAGTCTGAAATAAACATTCAACTTGGGAGTGGCTTCAGAAAAGTCTTAAAATTTGGTACTTCCACTTAGGGGCAAAGGGAGCAAGAATAAGGACACAATATTCCATTCCAATTCCACATTATTATCCAACAACAGTCAAAACACCCGTTTATCCAACTTTTTTGGCTCGAATTTTGATATTAAATATGTTTATAATACGATAAGTCCGATTAATATCCCCCAGATGTTGTATAAATCGTTAATAATCAGTCTTTTTATGTTTTTCTGGTGCGCTGCTGGAGCCCAGGATCAGGTAACGTATATCCGCAATTATCAGGATATTGCCATTGCCGAAATGGTTCGTTCAGGCATTCCGGCCAGTATAAAGCTGGCACAAGCCATCCTGGAATCCAATTGTGGAAAAAGTGATCTGGCGTGCAAAGCAAATAATCACTTTGGCATAAAATGCGGTGGCAACTGGGGTGGCAATTCTTTTCACAAGGAAGACGACGATTATGCTAATGGACAACTGGTCAAATCTTGCTTCAGAGAGTTTAATTCCGTCATGGAAAGTTATAGAGCACATTCAGACTTCCTGGCTGACCCAGGTAAAACCGGCAGGTATGGATCATTGTTTGAACTCGAACGAACAGATTATAAAGGATGGGCAAGAGGTCTTTCTAAAGCAGGCTATGCCACGGATCCTCAGTACGCCAACCGTTTGATAGAGATCATAGAAAAGTATGAGTTATACCGATATGACAATGAATATGAAAGCCTTTTAACTACAAATGCAACAGCTTCCTCATACGTAAGGCAGATCATCAAGCAGGCGAATGATGTAAAGTATACGATGGCACTCAATGGCGACAATGCAGAGATCATAGCCCGTCGAAATGGTTTAAACGCCAACCAGCTGAGGAGGTTTAATGACAATATTTTTGGTAAAGACGAATTGCTTCAAACAGGTACCAGAGTATATCTCGAATCTAAAAAATCGAAGTACCATGGAAAGCAAAAATATCATGTCCTTAAAAATGGGGAAGACATGAAATATGTTTCCATGCTATACGGAGTCAAGCTTGATGCACTGACCAAACGAAATGGACTGAAGAATAACCAAGTGCCACTGCCTAATCAGCGGATCATGTTGAAAGGCAAACCAAAAGCTCCTGTTAAAACAGTTGATCCATATCAGGTGCCTGGCCAAAAGAAACCAGGTGGAAGTAAGCCAACACGTGAACGTATGGATGATTTGGTCCAGTCAAACACAGATCAATTAATGGCATCAAATACCAATGCCGCCTCCATCAAAAATACGTCCAGTACAAGTCAGAAAGACTTAGTCCCACATACTGTAATAAAAGGAGACACCCTTTATGGTATTGCCAGAAATTATGGCGTGTCGGTGGATGACCTGCGAAAGAGAAATAATCTGACTGTGGATACAATTTATGTAGGACAAAAACTGCTATGGAAATGAAAGGATGCAAAGGGAAAATGATGTGGATGCTTTTCACATTGTGTTCAATTCCGATGATTTCACATACGCAGGGAACCGTCTATTCTTTCATGGCCGGACCTACCATGAGTACGCAGACGATCAATGGATTTGAGCGAGATCCTTTCTTTCGGCTGCATTTCCTCGCACGGATGGAATCCACCAGCGAGATAAGTCCTAATGCGCTATATGCAAGTCTGGGGTACCATACCAAAGGAAGTGCGATCAATACCTATGCATATTATGATCCGATCTCAGGAAATGAAACAGATGGTTCATCAAGCTCTATGGAGTTCCATAATCTGTCATTGAGTTTTGGTGTCAAGCAGCGGAAGGAAGTCGGAAGTAATTTTTTAAGTTATGGATTTGGTTTGCGGGGAGACTTTAATCTTTCCACCGATTTTGAAGCATTCTTTGCCGGGCTTGAGGGGAGTGAAAATAAATTCACCTACGGCCTCAATTTTGATGTGGGATGGGAATTTCCACTTAGTGAACTGGTGAGCACAACGATTGAAGTTGGTTTTTATCCAGATCTTAGCAATCAACTATTTATACCGTTACAGGATACCGGTTTTAACTATGATAATGGTCAGCCTGTGATCATTCAGGAATCAGAAATTAAGAATGTTGTTTTTGAAGCCAGAGCAGGATTCCGTTTTTGGCGGAAAGTGGTCTACATCGACTGATTCGATTCCGGTTTACAACAATTCCTTTACCATGGTGTCTTGGCCATTGCTGCAGATAGCCTGAGGGTTTCGCTTGTTCTTTCCGAAAACTTAGTGTCGACAAAATCCTACTGCCGCCTTGATCAATTCTCCGGCATCTAGGGCACTCTTTTCTACCACCCGAATGACATCCTCTATTGAAGTCTCCTTAATTCGTTCAGGAGGATAACATACATTGGAAACAATCGAAAGAGCTAGTATGCTGAGGCCAATATGCCTCGCAGCGATCACTTCCGGGACGGCTGACATCCCCACTAGATCTGCACCAATTGTATGCAGAAAAGCATATTCGGCAGGCGTCTCAAGGCTTGGTCCGGCGTTGCCTGCATAGACGCCGGTTTTAAGTGGAATATTTAATTCGGATGCTGCTGCGACCACATATGTAATCCAATCGGGATGATAAGCATATTTCATATCCGGAAATCTGGGACCCCATCTTTCTTCATTAGGACCTCGCAACGGGTTGATCCCCATCAGATTTATATGGTCTTTCAGGATCACAATATCGCCGTCATCATAAAGTGGATTTAACCCGCCGGCTGCATTCGTAATAATAAGATGCGTGCATCCTATCGTTTGTAAAACCCGCACAGCTCGGACGACTTCGTTTATCTCATGGCCTTCATAATAGTGAACTCTGCCTTGCAATAAAACAACTGGTACATCATCCATGACCGAAAAAGAAATCGTCCCCTTATGCGATAGAACTCCCGGGTTGATCATGTGCGGAATATCGGCAATGTTGATTTCCGCAACAAGGTCGAGTGTATTGATCCAGCGGCCAAAGCCGGTGCCGAGGATGATTCCGACTTTTGGAATGAAAGGCATGCTGCTTTTAATATACGAAGCAGATTCTTCAACCAATTGATATTCGGAGTGGGGTATGCTCATCAATCGATGATCATAGTAGCATGGTCAAGTTCTTGCTGTTCGATATGTGCGGGAAGCTCACGCTCCCGATATTGCTGGTCTCTGAGTTGCGGCGTATATCCTGCATCACGAATGGCTTGCTGAATACCATTGGCGGTAAATCTGAAAGGTGCCCCTGCCGCAGAAACGACATTCTCTTCGATCATGATGCTGCCCATATCATCAGCACCTGCATGAAGACAAACCTGTGCAGTCTGCTTGCCCACGGTAAGCCACGAAGCTTGTATGTGCTTGACATTAGGTAGCATAATCCTGCTGATCGCAATCATGCGAACATATTCGTCAGCGGAACATTGGTTTCTGGCGCGTTTTAATTTTTTCAACAGCGTGCCGTCATCCATAAAAGGCCATGGAATAAAAGCAAGAAATCCAACTGCTTCTTTAGGTTTTTCGGCCTGCACAGTGCGGATATCCACGAGATGTTCCATTCGCTCCATCAGTGTTTCAATATGTCCAAACATCATAGTAGCGGAGGTTGTCAATCCGGTACGATGAGCAGCGCGCATGATATCGAGCCATTCCTGTGCACCACATTTGCCTTTGGATATCAATCGGCGCACGCGGTCATTGAGTATTTCTGCACCGGCACCTGGTAGCGAGTCAAGACCAGCGGCTTTGAGTTGGATCAGCACATCGTCGTGACTCATTTTCTCCAGTTGGCAGATATGCGCTATTTCAGGCGGACCCAGTGCATGGAGTTTAAGTTGTGGAAATTCTTTTTTCAGGTCACGAAACAGATTGACATAAAAGGACAACCCAAGGTCCGGATGATGACCTCCCTGCAGGAGTAACTGATCGCCTCCCAGGCGAAACAATTCTTCGATTTTCGGACGATACTCTTCTATCGTGGTGACGTAAGACTCCGCATGCCCCGGGCGTCGGTAGAAGTTGCAGAACTTGCAATTGGCTACACAGACATTGGTGGTATTCGAATTGCGGTCAATAATCCAGGTTACTTTCGATCCGGGGACGGTCTCCTGGCGCAACCGGTTGCCTACATACATGAGGGCAGAGGTAGGAGCGTCCTGAAACAGGGCCAGGCCTTCTTCGGCGGTTAAAAACTCCTTTCGGAGTGCTTTTTCTAGGAGTTGCTGTATCATCAGTGTCAGAAACAAAGATAATACAAGATGGATGCGGAGAAGTTTAAAATTCCTAAAAGTTACCTGCTTCACTTCGTGGCGAACCATGCACTATACACAGTAGGTTATTTACGTTTACGTCCAATCCAATATCCCAACCTTAGATTGGTAGCGGGCTGGATGGTGTTGTAATAATCGTAGTTTTTTGCATTGAACGTATTTACGAGGCCAAAATTGAAATCGAAGCTAAAGCCACTGGGAAAGTTTCGTTGAAAGCCCCACAAGACACCTGCCTGGTTGACTAATTGATAGCTCGAATAATCACCTGTAGCGGAATGTCGAACCTGGTAAAACAAAGAGAAATAATTGCCGCTATTGTGGGCTGTATATTTCCCTTTGTTATGCCTGTCCAGGAGGTTGTAATATGTCCGTAATTCGGTTTTAAAGACGACGTAGGGATGAATCTGTAACTGTCAGATTCAAAGGTAGGGCTCACGATGAGCGCATCTACGTATGTTTCGAGGTGCAGGGTAGTCATCAAATCCAGCTTTTGTTCTTAGGAAAAACCCGGCACCAGGGCGTTTGCTTTAAATAGGTTGGTGACACGACCCGGCTCGACTTCGCTTTGAGCTAGGATGGAGTTTGCAGCCAACGTGAATAGTGCAACAATGCTTACAAGCGATATTTTATTTTTCACGTATAGTGCGATTTAGTTTTTTAATAATGGGTAAAAAATGTGTTTGATATCATGGTGTCAATTACAGACGATGTTGTTGGTGTCTGGGTTAGGTATGTGTAGGTAGTTTTATCAGTCTGCTCAATTATTGTCGGATAAATTTTCCAGCGGATAGCTTGCCTTCAGAAAGGAAATGCATATAATACAATCCAGCGGGCAACGCTGAAACGTCCACTTGGTTTGATTCACCGCTTACATTAAAAATTAATTTCCCGGTGCCATCATAGACAGAAATGTTCTGTGCGAAGGAAGGCAGGTTAATGTAATCTATCGTAGGGTTGGGACTTAGTTTCACTTCTTGAATTGATTTATTAATATCTGCTGTAGATATAAACGTTGGTTTGAAGCGGATGACCCATCCCGATGGAGGAAACTCAGTTAAGAATCCGTATTGATCCGGATAGATTTCGTAATCATTGTAGGCGCCTTCAAGGCCTATAGCATTCTCTTCATCAAGCGGATGCCCTATGCCCATGTGTGGACCACAGACTTCAGTAGTATCTACACCTTCACTTGATGTAAAACAATACATGCCTTTACCCGGTGCATATATGGGTGTATTGTCCATATGGATTTCGCCAAATTTGACCTCGATATAACCATTTTCATAAAACCAGTATTGAAAATTGAGATATGTGTTTAGGCTATCTTCGAAAGGATCTGCAAATAATCTGATTCTGGTATATTGCAGGACGAGGGCTTGCATACCATCTTCCACGACCTGAGCGAATCAAACATCAGATGGGATGTTGAAGGAATCAACAAAGGCTTCATGTGTCCAACCGTACTCCATTAAGAAAATAGCCGTATCCTCTTCATCTGTAAAGGATTCCCAGCCATTATATCTGAATAACATTTTGTTGTAGGTAAAGTCGTAAAAGGGAAAAGGAAATCCGAAGTCAAATTCATATGTCCAGAAAGGATGCCAGTTGGTAAGCAAGGCGATAGACTGATAGGATGTTAGCTCGGTGTATCCATCATCTTGGAAGCTTTCAATTGTATATTCAGATGATTGTGCTTTCAAGCCACCTTCCATATTTACAAGGCAAAGTAGTATTGTTATAGAAAGATTTAGCATAAGTGTTTCTTTTTTCATGCGTATTTAAAATTTATGAAGATCAATTTAATTAAAAAAAAGAAAGGGAGGTTCTATTCTTTAAGTACTCCCCTTTCTTTTTTCGAAATCTTTATTCGTCGCAACACATAAACACTACAGAATGCTCATGCTCTATTGTGATTCCAGATTTAATCTTTCTATACTTCCCAATGAGGTCGTCATTGCAGTGAAAAGTAGCACCTGCCCAACCAACTCGAGTAACTTTTGATTTGCAATTATTGCAATTTTCGGTATCTTCTTTGAAGTCCACAAAATCACAGCCTAAATTTCTTCGATTTGCTTCAACCTCAACTCTAAGATTGGCCTTACTATTTACCCATTTTGAACCGTTCCAAGTTTGGGATGTAATATCTGCTGCATGCTGACTCATACCCAAAGGCCATCCGCTTATATAGAAAGAAGTTCTAATTTTAATTCTTTCATTGCCGCTTGTTATGGTTTCATTAAATCCGCGATGTTCCGCATCACATGTAGCAAATTCAGCAGGATCAAAGAAATATTCATCATATTTTGGAACAGCAAGCTGGCATTCAGGCACTACTGTTCCATCAAATAACCCTGTATTTTGATACATAGCTACAGAAGTTATATCAATGAGAAAGTCAAAATTTCCACTAATCTCTTCATTAAGAACTTCAATCGGAGGTGCAGACCCATTTGCATCGAAGTCACCGGTTACAAGTCCATCACCATCAGCACCTACTAAGTTTTTGCAGGAACCCCAAACTCTCACATTTTCCCAATCTGTAAACCGTTCAATAGTGATATCACAACGACATCCAATTCTAAGGGCTCGTTCTATTTGATCGGGTCTATCCCAATACGCTCCATTGGGTATATCTCCTAGATCCAAAGTCTCGCCTTTTGTAATTGCTCTAATAGCTGTTTTTAATGTGGAATTTGAAGCGTCCGATGCAAGTATTTGAGAATTGTTGATATAGGTAATAATTACATCATCAATTTGAAATTCAAAGTTCGCATTTAATATAGCTTCCATTATAGGATCGGCCAGGAATGATTCATATTCCGCATCATTTTGATATAGACTGTTAATTGTTTCTACTGGAGAGTCTGCTAGCACAATTGAATCAAAAATATCTGTATCAAATGTTAAAAGCGTATCAAGTCCTAAATAATAATCTTCGAATTCTTCGAAGTCATTGAAATAGATTCGATCAGCTACTGAAGATGCGCTTCTTGGAAGTATGGGGACTTCTTGCTTATTAATTGATTTGTCTGGAATTGCCTCATCGGGAGGAGCACACGAATAGAAAAAAGCAATACCCACCAAAATCAGGAAGGATTTCTAAAAACTCCAATTACTTGTACGGTTGTACGGTTATACGGTTTTTAAAATAAGTCATTAAATTAAGATTTAAAAAAGTTAAAAAATAGAATTCATGCAATTATTTTGGGTGAATTGCGGCAATAAAATTTACGCTCGAAAGGAGGTATAAAAAGATGAAATGAAAACTGTTATGTAAAATTCAATTAGTTCCTTCAATAATGAATTGCACAAATGTATAATTTATTTTCCTGACACGAATGAAAGATGTTCAGGGAAGCCTAAGGTCATTCAGATTATGCTTCATCAATACACTGTGCAAAAACGGATGGTCATATTTCAATCCAAATACATATGGTCACTGTGGGCCAATAGTTTAGTCTTCTCATATCAATGGCGCTGATGTATCTTTTTAGTTCCAAATGGATTTCAAAGTGCAGCATCCGTACCTCCTTTTTTAGTTTCTTTTCTACTCAATGGAAAGTCATTTTACCGGCCACTTGTCCTTCAAAAGGCAGACCTTCGGAGGATGTGGTCTAAACGTTTCTGACAGGTGATATAGCTGGTTTTTTGAAACCGCATGCTTGCCCTTCCTGGTTTTTCGTGGTTTAGGTTTTACGCTGGGTACGACTATAAATGACGCTGATGAAGGCAGAAGAATTTATCTACGACTAGATGGCCTTTCCTAAAGTGTAAAAAAAAATTATATAAACACATGCAAATCAAAAGATTATGAGTTTTTTTCTTTACACGGACATTGACGACTCATATTTCTGTCTCCTGAACTTCACATGGAATGGACAAGGTTATGCAGGCCCAAACAGCACTGGCCATCCATATCTGCCAGACATTTGATTTGTCTGGTAATTTTACCTATATTTGCACCGCGAATAATTGACAGAGGGAACAGAAGTTCCCTCTTTTTATTGTATGGCACAGAACACAGCAGCACATCATCTGGAATCACTGATCCGTTCCGTCTTTGAAGAAGGGCGATGCGGAGAGTACTACATTGTTGACCTTGTCATTGCGCCAAACCATCACATTGGGGTGTTTATTGATGGCGACGCAGGAGTTAGTCTTGATACTTGTACCAAGATCAGCAGGATACTGGAATCCGTTTTGGATGAGGAGCCTGCTCTAGGTGGAATTTACGAACTGGAAGTTTCCTCCCCCGGGGTGAGCAGACCGCTAAAGTATCTTAGACAATACCTTAAACATATTGGCAGGACGCTAAAGATTAAATTGGTCAGCTATGATCAGGTGGAAGCAGTTTTAAAAGCGATCGGCGATGATTCCATCCAGGTGGAAATCAAACCAACGGATAAAAAAGGCCTGCCTGAAGTGCGTGAAATACCGTTTGAAGAAATTAAAGAAGCTTACGTAACGGTACAGTTTGGGAAGAAATAGCAGTTAGCAGTTAACAGTTAGCAGTGGCAGTTAGGAGTTAGCAGGTAACAGTTAGCAGTTAACCGTTGCAGCTAGGAGAAAGGAATTGCTTTGACAAGGAGAATTTTCTAAAAGCACTGCAAGGTCTTGCATGTAGAAAGGGGGTTTAGCGCCTGAGAGTGCAGTTTGAAATAAATGATGTTTCGACACATTCGACAAGCTTAGTGCGGCGCTTCGCTCAACATACAAGAATGAATATAAACATATCAACAAATAAGCAAATAAGCTCATAAGCAAATAAGCTCATAAGCAAATAAGCAAATAAGCCAATAAGCCAATAAGCTCATAAGCACATCAACAAATAAACACATCAACAAATAAACACATCAACTACTCAACACATCAACTACTCAAATCAAATGATTTTAAACCATAGGAGATCATGAATCTAATTGAATCATTTTCTGAATTTAAAGCCGGAAAAAATATTGACCGCCCAACCATGGTACGGGTGATGGAAGATGTATTCCGCACGCTGATCAAAAAGAAATACGGCTCTGATGAGCATTTTGATATCATCGTAAATACCAATGGTGACCTTCAGCTATGGCGTGTAAGAAAGATCGTCCCAGATGGTGAGGTGATGGACGAAGCGGGACAGGTATCCCTTTCTGAAGCAAAGAGTATTGATGACAGTTATGAATTGGATGAAGATTGCTACGAAGAGCTCACTCTAGAGGACTTTGGCCGCAGGGCGATCATGGCTGCACGACAGACGCTTGTATCCAGGATCATGGAACTTGAAAAAGATGAAGTATTCCAGCGATACAAAGACAGAGAAGGAGAGATCATTTTGGGTGAAGTACAACAAATCCTCAAAAGGGAAATACTGATCCTTGATGATGCGACCAACAATGAGCTCTTATTGCCCCGTACGGAAATGATCCGCGGTGATTATTTCAAAAAGGGTGATATGGTCCGTGCGATCATCAAGCGGGTAGAGATGAAAAATAACAATCCGGTGGTGATCATATCCAGGACAGATAATGTGTTCCTCGCTAAACTCATGGAGCAGGAAGTTCCGGAGATCGAAGACGGATTGATTACGATCAAAAAGATCGTACGCCTTCCTGGTGAGCGCGCTAAAGTTGCTGTTGAATCCTATGATGACAGGATCGATCCGGTAGGCGCATGCGTAGGGATGAAAGGATCCAGGATCCATGGTATCGTACGTGAATTACGAAATGAGAATATTGACATTGTCAACTATACCAATAATCTGACGCTTTTCATACAGCGGGCATTGACGCCTGCAAAAGTGTCAAGTATTGAAATCAATACAGAAACCAAACGGGCAAGCGTCTATCTCAAACCTGACCAGGTATCCCTGGCCATCGGTAAAGGTGGATCTAATATCAAGCTGGCCAGTTGGTTGACAGAGTATGAGATAGATGTATTCAGAGATAGTGCAGATGCAGAACTGGAAGATGTGGATCTGGATGAATTTGCAGATGAGCTCGAACCATGGATCATCGATGAACTCAAAGGCATCGGTTGTGATACGGCTAGAAGTGTGCTGGCACTCAATAAAGAGGAGCTGGTCAGAAGGACGGATCTTGAAGAAGAGACGGTCGATGAAATTTTACGGATATTTACAGCCGAATTTGATGAAAGCTGATTTGAATCTCTCCGGAGCCAATCTCCAGTGTGGGATTTAGTCGGAGGAGGCGTGTTTGAACCTAACGACCCAATATGTCGCAAAGACTTGTTAAAGTAGCAAAAGAATTAAACGTCGGTACGGACAGTATCGTGGATTACCTTTCTAAGAAAGGATTTGTGGTAGAAGCCAAGCCGACGAGCATGATTTCTGATGAGATGCATAACCTGCTCCTTCAGGAATTCAGCGGTAACATTGCCATCAAGGAACAAGCGGACAGTATGGTCATCGGCACCAGGCCGGCTAAAGCTGCTGAAGTAGTAGCCCCCGTCGTCCCTGAACCTCCAAAGAAAGAAGTCCCTCCTCCTCCTCCTGTAGTCGTAGCTCCATCCAAGACTGTCAAAAAAGCAGAAGTAGAGGAACAGGATAAGCCTAAAGTAAAAGTTATTGGCAAAATAGACCTCACGCCAAAAGCACCAGAATCTAAGCCAATAGTTGAAGAAAAACCAGAGGTTGTAGTTCCGGAACCCGAAGTCATTGAAGTGAAAGCACCTGAGGTAGTTCCGGAAGAAAAGGAAGTGGATGAATTGGTCAGAGCAGAAGCGCCTCAACTCCAGGGCCTGAAAATTCTAGGTAAAATCGATACAGGTAAATTCGATACGGTCAAGACCAAGCGTAACGAAAAAGAAAAGGAAAAAGAAAAGGCTGCTGCCAAGGCGAAGAAAGACAAAGAGGCCAAACCTCTTGCTTCTTCGGATACCAGCACAGCTCAAAAACGTAAGAGGAAACGTAAAAAACTTTCTACTGATACCACCTATACGTCCGGCGGTGATAACAGACCTAGGCCAGCTACCGGCGGAGGACCTGGTGGCACACCAGGTACAACCAGTGCACCAGGTGCACGCAAACCACCAAGTCGTTTTGGTCGTGATGAATTAAAAGAAGTTTCCAAAAAAGAAATTGACGATCAGATCAGAGCTACGATGGCCCGCCTTTCCGGAGGAAAAAGCAAGCGTCAGAAAATCAGGAGAGAATCCCGCAAGGATAAAGTCGATCGTCAGGAATTATTGACAGCAGCCGATACAGATACAAAATTACAACTCACCGAGTTTGTCTCTGTATCCGAGCTCGCCAGTATCATGAGCATTCCGGTGACGGATGTGATCATGACCTGTATGAACCTCGGTGTCATCGTATCCATCAACCAACGACTTGATGCAGAAATCATCGAACTCGTAGCCGGTGAATTCGGATTTGAAGTTGAGTTTATTTCTGCGGAAGATCAGGTTCTGTTTGAAGAGGAGGAAGAAGATAACCCAGAGGATCTTAAGCCTCGCCCACCGGTAGTGGCCGTCATGGGACACGTCGATCATGGTAAAACGTCGCTCCTTGACTATATACGTAGTGCCAATGTCGTCAGCGGAGAGGCAGGAGGTATCACACAGCACATCGGGGCCTATGAAATGGAAGTTCAACCGGGCAAATCCATTACGTTCCTCGATACGCCAGGTCACGAAGCTTTTACAGCCATGCGTGCACGTGGAGCTAAGGTGACGGATATTGCAGTCATCATCGTAGCGGCTGACGACTCAGTCATGCCACAAACGAGGGAGGCCATCAGCCATGCCCAGGCAGCGGGTGTGCCGATCGTTTTTGCCATCAACAAAGTGGACAAAGCAGGAGCAGATCCTGAGCGAATCAAAGAAGAGCTATCCAGAATGAACCTCCTTGTCGAAGACTGGGGTGGTAAAATACAGTCTGCTGATATTTCAGCTAAGACGGGCCTGAACGTAGCTATCTTGTTGGAGAAAATTATTCTCGAGGCAGACATGCTGGATCTTAAAGCAAATCCCGAAAGACTTGCTCTAGGTACTGTTCTTGAAGCTTCTTTGGATAAAGGCCGTGGTTACGTCACCAAGTTGCTAGTACAAAATGGAACCCTTTCAGTCTCCGATATTATCGTGTGCGGGGAGTTTAGCGGAAAGGTCAAAGCTATGTTCAACGAACGAGGTAAAAAAGTTAAAGACGTAGGTCCTTCAGCACCAGTCCTCGTATTGGGCTTGAACGGCGCACCGCAGGCAGGTGAAAAATTCCGTGAATTTGATAGCGAACAAGATGCACGCGCAGTTGCTGCCTATCGCGGCCAGATCAATCGTGAGCAAACCAACAGGGCGAGCAAACGTATTTCACTCGATGAGATCGGACGTCGTCTTGCACTTGGTAGCTTTAAAGAACTCAACCTCATCATCAAAGGTGACGTGGATGGTTCTATCGAGGCTATGGCTGACTCACTACAAAAGCTTTCTATCGAACGTATCCAGGTCAATATACTGCATCAGGCTGTAGGTCAGATCGTCGAATCCGATGTACTGCTTGCCTCTGCTTCAGATGCCATCATCATTGGCTTCCAGGTACGACCTTCATTAGCTGCCCGTAAACTGGCAGAGAAAGAAGGCGTCGAGATCAAATTGTACTCGATCATCTACGAAGCGATCAACGAAATCAAAGCGGCCATTGAAGGCATGCTTGAGCCAACGAAAGAGGAGAAAATCCTCGGACAGGTGGAGATACGTGATGTCTTTAAGATCAGCAAAGTGGGCACCGTCGCAGGTTGTCTTGTGTTGGAAGGTAAGGTGGCCAGGAATAACCATATCCGGATTATTCGTGAAGGTATTGTGATCTATCCGACGAAAGAAAATGCGCACGGTGAATTGTCAACGCTTAAGCGATTTAAAGACGATGTCAAGGAAGTGAAAGCCGGTATGGAGTGCGGTCTGACGATCAAAAACTATAATGATATCAAAGTCGGTGATATCATCGAGGTATATGAGATCAATGAGATCCGCGGAAAACTCGATTCCTGACATACCCCTTTCTAAAGGACAGTTCGAATCACTACGTCAGTGGCTCGAGCAAAAGGCAAGTCAGTATAATCATCCCTCATTTGTAGGGAATGATCCTATATCCGTTCCACATCGTTTTACAAAGCTTCAAGACATTGAGATTGCAGGTTTTTTTGCTGCGATCATGGCCTGGGGACAGCGTAAGACCATCATCAACAAGGCCAATGAACTGATGGGATTGATGGATGATGCCCCGTTTGATTTTATCAGGCATCATACGGAGCATGATCGCCAGCGATTTACTTCCTTTAAGCATCGTACACTTCAACCCGATGACATCCTCTATCTCATCGAGGTGTTACAGGAGTATTATCATCAGCACCATAGTCTTGAGGATGCATTTGCAAATCATCTTGCTGTTAGTGATGAGGATGTTTATAAAGGACTGGCTGGTTTTTATACGATGGTTTTTGATCAGCCGTATATACTCGAGCGCACCCGAAAGCACATTGCCACGCCTGTCAGAAAATCAAGTTGTAAACGATTGAATATGTTTCTTCGGTGGATGGTGAGGACAGACAAGAGCGGTGTGGATTTTGGATTGTGGAAAAACATATCGCCTTCACAATTGATTATACCCCTCGATCTGCATGTAGGCAATATAGCACGTCAATTGGAATTATTGCATCGACCTGTCAATGACTGGCAAGCTGCAAAGGCATTGACGGAGACGCTTAAAACATTCGATCCGGATGATCCGGTGAAATATGATTTTGCTTTGTTTGGGTCGGGGATAGCAAACAAGCCATCAGAGTAAGTGCATAGTTCAATCGGTGCATTGATTATTGTTTAATCCATGCACCTACTCCAAGTAATTTTTCTCTGTCAAGGATTCGGTAGAAATACTGACCTGGGGGTAAATCAGGCACCTGAAGACTATTGGTGAGATCTTGTGTAGAAAAAAGGACTCTGCCGCTTTCATCAAAAAGTTCTACCCTGAGTACCTGAGGATCAAATCCCTGAATAGAAAAAGTAAGATCGTTGATCCCGGGATTAGGATAGGCGGAAATGATTGGAAATACAGGATCATTACTTTCTTGGTCCGAGGTGATCATTGTTTCACAGTTTTCACCTACACGCAAGGCAAAAACATCTAGCCACTCATCTGTATGATAACCAGGCCTCCATTTGCTACCAAAAATAATAGCCCCACCTGAATCTAATGGCCTGAGACCATACGTCCTGTACCTGGAATTATATCCATAAAAGGTCTGGCAAATGATATTAAGATTACTATCTAATTTAGCAATAAAGAAAAACCCGGAATCGATTTGAACCCCTCTGAAAAACCAGCCTCCTGTCCAGATTTCATTTTCAGTTTTTAGTTCTGTACCACCATACCATGGAATTAGGAGATCGGCTTTGGTAGAATGGGCTGGAAGGATGATTGTCTTCTTCTTTATTTTTAAAAGACTATCTAAAAGCATAAATTGGAAACCATAATTTGTTTTATCACTTCTCGGCTGCACTGTTCCTAGTAGGATCAGATTTTTACTGAAGGGTATGCTGCTTTCATTATAAGAATTAACATCTTCATAGAACCATTTTTGTTTGCGAAAATTGAAGTCAGCATCGTAGAATCGCTTCAATCGGTCTGCTGATATCAAATAACCTTTACGTGAAAAATCGACTGAAAAGGAGTTCGTAAAATCAACTTTATCCTTTGCCAAAGTTAATGAATAATCCTTCTTAAGCAAATAGATATTTTTGGTAGGGCCTCCTTCTTTTGCATCGTATACTTCAAGGAAAATGGAGTTGGATAATCCTGGAATTATTTTAATTTTTTGTATTTCCTGAACACATGCATCCGTAATAGATAGATGTTCAATATTATTTTCAATAGTATTGAATTTTGTCACAACAATTTGTGATTTACAATCAGGGGCCTTTAAGTGACCAATAAGATAAAGATCATTATTTTCGGTTTTTAGAAAACGGTGATAAATTGCCTGGCCAGTATCTAATCTTATTTTCTCAATGAGAGTTCCGTCTTCATTGGCCACTAATAAGTCACTGTAAGAATCAAACTCATATGGAGGCATCAAATTGGAAGACCTGATTTGAATAAAATAAAATCTGTTTCCAACCTGATAGGCATCTGTAATAAAATCCATTTCTGGTTGTTCGATGGAGAGGAAGAAAGGTTGTTGCCCAAGACCTAACATAGTGCTCCCAGCTATCAATATAGCATTTAGTATATGTTTCATTTGGAATGTTTAATATAATGGGGATTGCAATAGTTGCATTCCCCATTGATAGGATAGTTTAAGGACAGCAATAGGGGATTAAATAGGGGTAGTCATTATTTTCGTCACAATAATTTAACGTTCCCCAGAAATTATAACACTCCCATTTTTTAATTCGATTATTGCCATTTAAATCTTCTTGAAGATCTATACTTGACGTCATATGGTCTAATTCAATTGATTCACTATAGGCATTATATATGGCTACAATCTGGCCGAAATAGTAATTCATTTCTTCGGGTGCCAAGCAGTAAACGCCATTATTGACAAAATCCAGACATTCGCTGGTTGTGTAATTACAACTCGTTTTAAAGGTTCTGAAATCCATGATCCAATCACCAGCGTCTTCATTTGGATTATCCGCACCCCATCCTGTCATATCTGGAAAGCCTTCAGGCGGATCCGTACTCGAAATTGCAGTTTCATCTGTGTAGAAATGACAAAAATATGGCTGATAGTATTCATT